>JANOCF010001066.1:0-6615 GCA_031412055.1 Holophagales bacterium
ACCACGAGGGCCAGGTCGCGGTCCTCGCTGTTCCCCGTCAGGGTCCGCACCCGGGCGGCGATCGCGCGCGCCTCATCCTGCCTGCCGAGCTGCATCAGGGCGCCGGCCTGCACCAGCAGGGCCCGGGCCTCGCCCAGCGGAATGTGCCGGCCGCGCCACCACGCCACCGAGGCACCGGCGACGCGCTCCGCCGTGCCGTAGTCCTCCTGGGCCAGGGCCAGGCGGGCGAGGTCGACCCGGATCATCATGGCCCGGAGCTCCTCGCCGGTCTCCAGGCTCTCGGCCAGCGCGGCGTCGAGCGACACGCGGGCCTCGGGGAGATTTCCCGCTGCCAGCTCCACCCGGCCCATGCTGTGGCGAGACCACGTGCGCAGGGCCCGGGAGCCGGTCTCGGCGGCCATCCGCAGCTGCTCCTCGCTCCTCGCCCTGGACGCGGCAAGGTTCCCCGCCCGGAACTCGAGGAGCGCCAGGGAGCCGAGAACAGAGCCGATTCCGATGCGGTCACCCGTCTCCTTCTTCATGGCGAGAGCCTCGTCGCACCGCTTCCGCGCGGCGGCGAGATCCCCGAGCCGCGACAGCACCTCCGCCGAGGCCGCCAGGGCGGTGGATGCCTGCGCGAGATCCCGGGCCTCGCGCAGCGTCCGGATGGCCAGATCGTGCTGCCGCAGGGCCTGGGAGAGCTCTCCTCTCCAGGCGAGGACGTTCCCCAGATTGACGAGGGCCCTGGCCTCGTCGACCCGGCTGCCGATCCTGCGGCTGGCGGCCAGGACCTCGTCGATCCGTTGCCGGGCGCCGTCGAGGTCCCCCTGGGACATGAGGATGCCCGCGCTCACGTTGAGGACGCGCATCTCCAGCAGCGGGTCCTCGATCTCCGCGAACTGGGCCCGCGACCGTTCGAGGTAGCTCCGAGCCCGCTTCAGGTCCCCTCTACCCTGGTACAGGAAACCCAGTCCGGCGAGCTCCGATGCCATGCCGGAGACGTTGCCCAGGTCCTGCGCGATGCCGAACACCTCGTGCGAGATCCTCTCCGAGCCGTCGAGGTCGCCCTGTTTCTCAAGCACCAGCCCGACGTGCGACAGGGCGTTCGCCGCGCCCCAGGCATGTCCTTCCTTTTTATAGAGCGCCTGCGCGTCCAGGAAGAGCCGCTTCGAGTCCTCCAGCTTGCCCTCCATCAGAAGGACGCTCCCTTCCATGACCAGCGCCTGGGCCACCACCAGGCTCTCTCCGGACTTCCGTCCCTTGGCCGCGGCGGCCTGGGCAGCCCGCATGGCCCCGGGCAGATCGGCGAAACGCCGGAGCGCCCTCGCCTCCTGCAAGTCGATGCGCGGGTCCTTTCCGGCCGGGGCCGGCAGCTTGCGGAGAGCCGCGAGGATGGCCATGGCCTCGGCCTGGCGTCCCGCTTCGTGCAGGCTCACGAACAGCGGCAGGCCGTACTCGAGGTCGTCGGGATAGAAGGTCCAGAGTGACCGGTAGAGCTCGCTGGCTTCGCTCCACTCGCGGCTCACCGCCTTGTTTCGCGCCTCGATCGCGAGGCGCTCTTGTCTCGGCAGGGTCGCCGCCAGCTCCACCGCCTTCTCGGCCTCTTCCGTCGCCTTGTTGTCGTTGCCGAGGAGCGACCAGGCCTGGGCGAGGTTGGCCCGGATCGGGGCCGAGGTGGGGTCCGCCCCGGCGGCCTGGCTCAGCAGCTCCACGGCGCGCGGCGTGTTGTAGGTGCGCAGCATCTCCAGGCCTTCGGCGTAGAGCTTCGTCGATTCGGCGGTCGCCGGCTGCAGCGCCCTCGCCACCTGCATCTGCCCGGGCGAGAGCTCGTCGAAGCCCAGGACCTTGCGCAGACTGCCGCCGGCCTGCGAGACCAGCTCGAACAGCTCCGCCTCGGTTCCCTCCTCGGCCAGGGAAGCCACGGTCTCGCCGCTGGGGATCCGCAGCACGCGCATGTCCAGCCGGATCTTCCCTCCGGAGCCGGAGCCGAGGGGGAGGTAGGTTCCGACGACCAGAAGATCGCAGCCCAGGATGCCGTGGAGACGCCGCAGGGAAGACGGGTCGAGGCTGTCCACGTCCGGGGACTGCCGGGCCCGCGCCACGTTCTCTCCCGTAACCACCCGCACCTGCCCGCCGACCGCCAGCTCGGTGGTCAGCATCTCGGCGAGGGCGGTGCCGAGCCATTGCGAGCCGGCCGATTGCGACAGGTTGTGGAACCCCAGCACCGCGATCGACGGGCGCGCTCCCGCCCCGGCGGCTTGCGGCGGTTCACGATTCCGGCCGCGGAACAGGCCGATGGCGAGGACCGCGGCACCGGCGACGACGACGAGGACCAGGATCAGCCAGAGCATCTCGCGGCGCGGTAGCCGTCGGCCCGCAGGCGGTGAGGGCACCGGCGCGATCGGTGCGATCGGCGCGGCCAGGGGGATGTCGTCCCGGGATGGCGACTCCTGAGCCGGAGCCTCCGATTTCGGGAAGAGGACCTCGGACACTTCTGCCACGAACGAGTAGCCGCGGCCGGGTGCGGTCACCACGTAGCGGTGTTCGTTCGCCCTCTCCCCCAGCGCTTTGCGCAGGGCCGAGATGTTCTGGGTCAGGTTCGCCTCGGTAACGAAGGTATCGGGCCAGATCCGGCGGAGAAGCTCGTCCTTCTCCACCACCTCTCCCCGGTGCTCCAGCAGGATCAGGAGGACAGAGAAGGATTTCGGCGTGATCACCACCGGCTCTCCATCCCGCATCAGCAGACGCCTTACCGGATCGACGAGGAAACCATCGAACCGGTAGTGGCGCTTTTCCGCCGCGGAAGGAGAAACGACTGACATCTTAGTAAAGTCTGATTGAAGAGCTGGCCGCGCCGGCATCCGGGCAGAGCGACCACGGGAGGCCGTTGCCGGCCTCGGGAAGCTTCCACTGCCCCATTTACTCCCTTGCGGGGGTCTCTTGAGCCGGAATTCTACGCTCATTTTGAGGTTTTTTGAGGAAGTTTGAGCGGAACTCTGAGGACTCTTTAGATCGATCCGGCTAATCTTCTCCTCAAGGCAGCCTGGTCTGCCACTCTTAATTTGAAGTTTTGAAGGTTGCAGCACCGGAGGGAGTTTCAAGCTAGCTCAAGCAGTTTTCCAGTCGTTTTGAGGTCTGAAAGAGCCCGGGGCAACCCGGGCTCCTTGTTTTATGGGACCTACTTCAGCCGGGGGTCCTGCTTCAGGAGCGACAGAAGCCGGTCCCGAAGGTCGGGGAAGAGCGCCAGGTAGTCCTCCCGGCTCCGCTCGATCACCTCCAGGGCTTCCCGGCGGTCGTAGACGTGGGTGATCGCGACCTCGTCGTCCTCATCCCTCACTCCGGGCGGTCTCTTGTAGGTGAGGAAGTAGTGCTTCAAGCGGTCGATCTGCGCCGCGGGCACCTCGGAGATGTTCTGGATGTGGCCGAAGGCCACGTCGCCCTTCAGCACGGCGACGATCTTGTCGTCCGCCAGGTCGCGGTCGATCAGGCGCAGCCCGCCGATGGGGATGGCCTGGAGAAGGAAGTCGCCGTGGGTGAACGTCTTCTCGGTAAGGACGCAGATGTCGAGGGGATCGCCGTCCCCTTCGACGGTCGGGTTCCCGGTCCGCGACTGGGAGAGGGCCGCCACCCGCTCGCCGCAGTAGGTCTGGGGCAGGAAGCCGTAGAGGGTGGGGCAGACGTTGGAGTACTTCTGCACCCGGTCGACCTTGAGATGGCCGCTCGGCTTGTCGATCTCGTATTTGACCGTATCGGTGGGGACGATCTCCACGAACGTGGTCACCACCTTGGGGGCTTCGGGGCCGATGGCGACCCCGTGCCACGGGTGGGGCTTGAAGAGGAGCTTCAAAAGCTCCCAGGTAGGGTCTTCCTGCAACTCGGCCATGCTTTGGACTCCTCCTTTAGACTCTCTCCATGAGATGGATCGCTCTCTGGCTCCTGCTGACCTGCGTCTACCTGGCCGGCTGGGCCTTCTCCCGCTGGGCTACGGGGGGCGGCTGGACGCCGACTCCGGAGACCCTGGTCCATTTCGCCCTCGTCCCCCCCGCGCAGGTGCTGGCCCTCTGGGTCGTCGCCACCGTGCGGCAGCAGTCCCGGCGCTGAGCAGCTGAAGCCTCAGCGAGCCGGCGCGTCCTTCAGGTAAGAGGTCGCCTCTGCCAGGCCGGGAAGGCCGTCATCCGCATGCTTCCAGATTCCCGCCAGGGCCGCGTAGTGGCGCCGGGCGGCCTCGCGACCTTCCGGACTACCGAGCCGGTCGGCGGCGCGGGCGGCGCCCAGGAGCGCGGCGCTGCGGTTCGGCATGCGCAGCAGGGCGCGCTCGAACTGCCGCTTCGCCTCCTCCGGCTGCCCCACCTGCATCAGGACCTCGCCATACAGCTCGTGTGACGGCTGGATCGGCTCGGGAGGACCCGAGGGCGGAGGCATCCGTTCTTCCAACTCGACCGCCTCCCGGAGCAAGCTCAGGGCCTCGTCCTTCTTCCCGCGGGCCAGGAGCACGAGCGCCGAAACTTCCTTCTCCATGATCCGGACCGGCAGGGTGCGGTAGCTCTCTTCCTTCCCCTCGTTCAGGGCACGCAGGCGCGCCGCGGCCTCCTCTGCGGCGGTCAGGTCGCCGCGCCGGGCGGCCCCCAGCCCCGCAGCCAGGAGCCCGGCGCCGTCCACCTGGGAACGGCCGAGCAGGGGACGGCCGCCGCAGTGGTCCGCCTGGCCCTCGGCTTTGGCCGCTTTTGCCGACGCCGATGCCGGGGCCGGGGCGGCGGTCAGCGGCTTGCGGGTCTCGAGGTGATAGCGCGCCTCCATCCCCTCCAGGGCGGAGGCGACCCGCGGGCTGTCGCTCTCCCGGGCGGCCTGGCGGGCGATCTCCAGGACCTCCTCCGCCTTGCGCAGCCGGCCCTGCTGCTCGTAGGCATAGGCGAGCCAGGAGAGGCTGTGGAAGTCCCGCTTCTCCACCGGCAGGCTGCGGCGTTTCACCCAGTCGACCGACGCCGCCCAGGCCGCCTCGTTGGAGGAGACGGCCTCCGGCCACTGCCCGAGCTGCACGAAGATGTGGGAGGGCATGTGCAGCGCGTGGTGGGCCGAGGGAGCGACCTTGGCGTAGGTCCGGGCCGCCCGCAGCCCCAGCGGCGCGTGGACCGGGTCGTCGTAGGCGTGAATCAGGTAGTGCAGCACGCCCGGGTGCTCGGGGTTGCGGTCGAGCAGCTCCTCCAGGACGGCGGCGGCCTTGATGAGATCGCGGTCGCGGTCGGCGCCGGTCGCCCCGCTGATGAGCCCCGGGCCGATCAGGGAGAGGGCATAGAAGCTCGCGGCTTCCAGATGGTCGGGCAGGTCGTCCGGCTGGCGTTCGTGGAGCTGGCGCATGGCCTCGGCGTAGGCGCGGTCGCGCGGCGCCTTCTCGCCCTCTCCATACAGGGTTTCCACGGCGGCGAGCCAGGCCTTCTCCCGCTCGGTGGGCGCCTTGGCGGCACGCTCTCCGGGCGTGGGAGCGAGGCGCTCCAGGGCGGCCTTGGCGGCCTCGCGGTCCTGCTCGCCCCAGACCGGATGGTTGTACGTCATGGCCTCGCCCCAGTAGGCCATGGCGAATCCTGGATCGGCCTTCTGGGCTTCGCGAAAGGCGTCGGCCGCCTCGTCGTACCAGAAGCTGTGGAGGGCGGCCACGCCGCGAAGGAAGGGCTCCCGGGCCGCGGGCGAGCCCGAAGTCGGGAAGTCCACCTTGCCGAGATCCGACGCGAGGACAGACATCGGGGTGATGGCGCAGAGGCAGGCGGTCAGGACGAGGGACCTGACTGTGATCATGAGGCGGCCCTCCTTCATATTGGATTCTAGGGGATGAATCACGGAATCAATCCACTGTCGGCTGCCGGAACAGGGTTCGGTCGTCCAGCCGGAGCGCGGTGAGCTCCCGGCCGTACGCGCAGCCGGTGTCGAGCCCGGCGATGCCGTCGCCGATCCGCAGCCCCAGGGCCGCCCAGTGGCCGAAGATCACGGTTTCGTCCCGGGCCGCCCGCTCGGGCACGGCGAACCAGGGCCGGCAGCCCTTGGGGGCCTCGCCCGGCGCGCCGCTGAACTCGGAGCACATGCGGCCGTCCGCCTTGACCGTCCGGATCTTGGCGAACCCGGCCAGGGCCACGCGCGCCCGGTCCGCCGGGGCGAGGCTGTTCTCCCAGAGCTCGTCGTTCTTCTGGTCGATGCTGACGAGCAGGCCGAAGGAGCCGCCGTTCTGGAGCACGGCCTCGGTCTCCCGCGCCAGCGTCTCGGCCTGCTCCGGCGTCCAGCCGGGGAAAAGCCCCGCGTGCACCAGGATATACCCCCCTTCGCGATGGAGCAGCGGCCGGGAGATCAGCCACCCGAGAAGGTCGGCCCGGTCGGGCGCGTCGAGCACCGGGGCCAGGCTGTCGCGGCGCCTCATCCGGCCGATGCCGGCGGCGCGGGCGAGGAGGTGGAGGTCGTGGTTCCCGAGCACGGTGATGAGGCGATCCCCCTGCTCGATAGCCCAGCGCAGGACCTCCAGGGAGCGCGGCCCGCGGTTGACCAGGTCGCCCACCATCCAGAGACGGTCGTGGCCCGGGTCGAAACGGATTCGCCGGAGGAGCTCCTTCAGGGTCGCGAAACAGCCGTGGACGTCACCGATCGCATAGGTCG
>JANOCF010001067.1:0-1853 GCA_031412055.1 Holophagales bacterium
CCGCCCAGGTCGAAGAAGTTGTCGTGAATCCCGATCCGCTCGGTCCTGAGCACCTGGGCCCAGAGCCCGGCCAGCAGCTCCTCGACCGGATCGGAAGGAGCCACGAAGCCTGCGCTCTCGCGGGAGAGCACAGGCGCCGGCAGTGCCTTGCGGTCCACCTTGCCATTGGAGGCGAGCGGCAGGGCCTCCAGCGCTACCAAGACCGGCGGCACCATGTACTCGGGCAGCCGCTCGCTCAGGAAGGCCCGCAGCTCGCCGGGTTGGGCGTCGCCGGCCACGTAGGCCACCAGCATGCGCTCGCCCGGCGCGTTCTCGCGGGCAAGGACCACGCACTCCCGGACGGAAGGGTGGCTTCCGAGGACCGCCTCGATCTCCCCGAGCTCGATCCGGAAGCCACGGATCTTGACCTGGTGATCGATCCGGCCCAGGTACTCCACGTTGCCGTCGGGCAGCAGGCGGGTGAGGTCACCCGTGCGGTAGAGGCGGCCCCCCGGCTCGTCCCCGAGCGGGTCCGGGACGAACGCGGCCGCGGTCAGGTCCGGCCGCGCCAGGTAGCCGCGGGCCAGACCTACGCCGCCCAGGAGGAGCTCGCCGGGAATGCCGATGGCCTGGGGTTGCAGGCCCCGGTCCATCACGTGCAGGCGGAGGTTGGCGATGGGCCGGCCGATGGGCACGACCGAGCGCGGTGGCTCGGGCACGCAGGGCCAGAAGCTCACGTCCACCGACGCCTCAGTCGGACCGTAGAGGTTGTGCAGCTCCGCCTGTCCGAGGCGCGAGAAGAAGCGGCGGACCAGTTCTACTGGGAGGGCCTCGCCGCTTGCCATCACCCGCCGCAGCGAGGTCAGCGATTCCAGTCCCGGTGCCCCCTCCAGGAAGGCCTGGAGCATGGACGGCACGAAGTGGAGGGTGGTGATCCCCTCGCGGTTGATCAGCTCCGCCAGGTAGACCGGGTCCTTGTGCCCCTCCGGCCGGGCGAAGACCAGGCGTGCGCCAGCGATCAGCGGCCAGAAGAGCTCCCAGACCGAGACGTCGAACGAGAAGGGGGTCTTCTGCAGCACCCGGTCGTCCGGCGTCAGGCCGTAGGTCTCCTGCATCCAGAGCAGCCGATTAACGATGCCCTGGTGCGGGATCATCACCCCCTTGGGTGTGCCCGTAGAGCCGGACGTGAAGAGCACGTAGGCCAGCCCCTCACCCCCTCGGCCCTCCGCTCCGGTCTCCCCGCTCTCTTCCGGAAGAGGGAGGACGAGATCGGGACGGTCCAGGAAGAACGCCTGCTCACCCCGGCCCGGCAGCAGATGTGCGTGCCTCTCCTGCGCCAGAACCACGGAGATGCCGGCGCTCTCCACCAGCACGGCGAGGCGCTCCGGAGGGAGCGTGGGATCGAGAGGCACGTAGGCCGCACCTGCCTCCATCGTCCCCAGGAGCCCCACGATCATCTCCAGCGAGCGCTCCAGAAGCACGCCGACCCGTGCGTCCGGCTCGACGCCCAGGAGCGCCAGGTGCCGGGCGAGCCGGCGGGCGCGGCCGACCAGCTCGCGGTAGGTCAGCGTCTCCCCTTCGAACGCGGCAGCCACGGCCTCGGGGGTCCGCTCCGCCTGCGCGGCCACCATTTCGTGCAGACGGACGCCCGCGGGGTACGCCGCGGCCGTATCGTTCCACTCTGCCAGCACCTGCCTGTGCTCTGCCGGCAGCAGGAGCGGCAGCTCTGTGACAGGCCGGTCGGGAGCCTCCAGCGCCCCCTCCAGGAGGAGGCCGTAGCGCGCCACCAGCCTCTGGACCGTGGGCCGGTCGAAGAGGTCCGAGCTGTACTGGAGGGCGCCGGAGACTCCGCCCCCCCGCTCGGTCAGCGAGAG
>JANOCF010001068.1:0-10309 GCA_031412055.1 Holophagales bacterium
TAGGCCCGTCTCTTGCACCTCGCGCCCGGCATGGCCGACCACGAAAAAGCCTCCGTCTTCAAGCGCGCCTTCCTCAGCGCGACGCAGCCGGTCGAGCGCGGGTTCGATTCCGTCAAGACCCGCCTCGGCGCCCGGTTCGACCGCGACGATCCTGTCCAGATCCTCCCTTTCCGCGGGTTCGGGACTCCGCAGCGACTGTTCATCCAGGGGCGGGTGCTCCAGGACGAGCCCGTCAACGCGTCGGGCGAGAACGACACGGTTCTGCAGAACGTCGGCAACATGTGGAAGCGCTTCGAGAGCGACGAGGTGCCCCACGCCCGGCTGCGCGCCCGCTTCGACGGCTGGGAGGGAGAGCTGACCGCCGACGAGGAGGGCTACTTCCGCGCCGAGATCGAGCTGCCGTCCCCGTCGGTGCCGGTCGACCTCTGGCACCAGGTGGAGCTGGAGCTGCTCCATCCGCAGCCCGGTGTCCGCGGCCTGGGAGTGCGCGCCACCGCGCCGGTGCTGGTCCCGCCGAGCGACTCGGAGTTTGGCGTCATCAGCGACATCGACGACACGGTGGTCGAGACCGGGGTGACCCAGCGCCTGGCCATGGCGCGCAACGTCTTCCTGAACAACGCCCGCACCCGTCTGCCGTTCAAGGGTGTGGCAGCCTTCTACCAGGCGCTGGTCGAGGGCATCCGGGAAGGCGGGCTCAACCCGATCTTCTTCGTCTCGGGCAGCCCTTGGAACCTCTACGACCTGCTGGCCGAGTTTCTGGACCTGCAGAAGATCCCGCGCGGTCCCATCCTGCTGCGCGACTTCGGGCTCGACGCCGCGAAGCTGCTCAAGAAGGAGACCCGGGAGTACAAGCTCGGCTGCATCCGGCCGATCCTGGACCTCTACCCGAAGCTCCCCTTCATCCTGATCGGCGACAGCGGCGAGCAGGACCCGGAGATCTACCGCCAGGTGGTGCGCGAGTACCCGGGCCGCATCCTCGCCGTCTACATCCGCAAGATCGATGTCGGCCCGGTGCGGGATGAGCAGGTCCTGAACCTGGCCAAGGAGGTGCGCGAGGAGGGGGTCCCGATGCTCCTCTGCCAGGACACCGAGGCCGCCGCGGTCCACGCCCGGGAGTCCGGCTGGATCCGGGCCGGGCAGGTGCAGCAGGTGCACGACGAGAAGATCAAGGACGAGAACGCGCCGAGCCCCATGGAGGAGGCACTGAAGCCGCAAGCATAGGTGTGCGGGCGCAGCATGCTGCGCCCCTACGACAGGCAGGGCCGGCACGTTTATGGGTGTAGGGGCGCAGCATGCTGCGCCCTTTGGGCGGGGGCTCCCTGTTGATCAAGTAGAATCCCCGTCCCATGCACGAGCCCCTGCCCGCCGGCGCCGCGCCGCCTCTCGAGTCCACCGGGCTCTGGAGCGCCGTTCGCGACTCCCTCCGCGGGGTCCAGCAGGACTACACCCGGATCAGCATCGGCCGGGCCATCGCCCTGCTTTCGATTCCCATGGTCCTCGAGATGATCATGGAGTCGCTGTTCGCGGTGGTGGACATCTTCTGGGTCTCGCGCCTGGGAGCCGACGCGATGGCGACCGTGGGGCTGACCGAGTCGATGATCACCCTGATCGTGGCCGTCAGCATCGGCCTCAGCATGGCCACGACCGCCATGGTGGCCCGGCGGGTCGGCGAGGGCGACCTCGAAGGCGCGGCCGTCACCGCCGTGCAGGCGGTCGGGGTGGCGGTGATCCTGGCGATCCCTGTTGCGGTAGTGGGCGTGATCTGGGCGCCGGACCTGCTGCGGCTGATGGGCGCCTCCGAGGGCGTCATCGCCGGGTCGGACTACACCGCCATTCTGATCGGCGGCAGCGTCACCCTGCTGCTGCTCTACCTCATCAACGCGGTCTTCCGCGGGGCGGGCGACCCCGCGATCGCCATGCGCTGCCTGTGGCTGGCCAACCTGATCAACATCGGCCTCGGACCGTGCTTCATCTTCGGCCTGGGACCGTTCCCCGAGATGGGGGTCGCCGGCGCGGCCGTGGCCACCACCATCGGGCGGGGCTGCGGCGTGCTCTACCAGCTCTGGTCGCTGTTCCGCCACGACAGCCGCATCAGGATCCTGCGCCGGCACCTGAAGCTGCAGATGGAGGTGATGGTCCGCCTCCTGCGGATCTCCGGGCCGGGCATCTTCCAGTTCCTGATCGCCACCGCGAGCTGGCTGGTGCTGGTGCGGCTCATCTCGCAGTTCGGCTGCGCTGCCGTGGCCGGGTATACCGTGGCGATCCGCGTCCTGATCTTCGCCATCATGCCCTCGTGGGGGATGTGCAACGCGGCCGCGACCCTGGTGGGACAGAACCTGGGGGCCGGACGGCCCGACCGGGCGGCGCGCTCGGTCTGGCAGACCGGGATCTACAACATGGCTTTCATGGCCTTCGTGACCGTGTTCTTCCTGGTCTGGGGCGAGGCCGTGATCGGCTTCTTCACCACCGATCCGGAGGTGCTGCGCTACGCCATCGAGTGCATGCGGATCGTGAGCTACGGCTACGTGGCCTATGCCTGGGGCATGGTCATGATCCAGGCCTTCAACGGCGCCGGCGACACCTGGACGCCGACGGTCATCAACCTCTTCTGCTACTGGGTGATCCAGCTCCCGCTCGCCTGGTTCCTGGCAATATCCCCGATATCGCCGCTGGGGCTGGGGATCTCCGGAGTGTTCTGGGCCATGTTCATCGCCGAGACGCTGCTGGCGATCATCGGCATGCTGGCCTTCCGCCGTGGACGCTGGAAAGAGAAGCGTGTCTGACCTGGCGACAGGCCTGGTGATAGGCTGAACCGGGTATGAAGTCGGACTATCAGGTTTTCAAGCTCTGGTGGGTCTCGGTCCTGCCGCTGACCAAGGACGCGATCCACGTCTACATCGGGTTCCTGTGCCTGCTCCTCGCCTTGATTTTGTTCCGCCGGAGCCTCGGCTCCTTCACGGCGCTGATCCCGGGGCTGGTGGTCTCCATCACGATGGAGATCTTCGACCTGCGCGACGGCTACGCGTGGGCCGAGAGCGTCAAGGACCTGATCAACACCAACATGATCCCGTTCCTGCTGGTCCTGCTGACCCGCTGGCGAACGTTCAACTTTTGAGCGCAGGCACTCGGCCTGGGCGCGTCCGGCCGGCGAGCTGGCTGAGCGTCCGCGTGAGCTCGGCCGGGTTCACCGGCTTGACCAGGTAGGCGTCGAAGCCTGCCTGGAGGGCGCGGCGGCGGTCCTCGGGCTGGCCGTAGCCGGTCATGGCGATGAGCGTCATGCGGTCGCTGTCCAGCGAGGCCCGGATGCGCTGCGCCACCTCGTTGCCGTCCAGACCGGGGAGCCCGATGTCGACCAGCGCCACCTCGGGCTGGAGGCTGAGGGCCATCTCCACTCCGTCCGGGCCGTTTTCGGCCATGTCCACGTGATGGCCCCAGATCTCCAGCAGGTCGCGCAGCGACTCGCGGCCGTCGCGGTTGTCCTCGACCACCAGGATCCGGAGACCGGCGACGGGCTCGCGGGAAGGATCGGGAGCTTCCAGCAAGGCGGGGAGATCCGGCACGAGGCGGGGCGACTCCCGGCGGTCCTCGACCCGGGGCAGGCTGACCACGAACTCGCTCCCCTGTCCCCGGCCGCGGCTGAGGGCGGCCGCGGTGCCGCCGTGAAGCTCAACGAGGCTGCGCACCAGCGGCAGTCCCAGGCCGAGGCCTCCCTCCGACCGCGTGCGCGAGCTTTCCACCTGGGTGAAGGGCTCGAAGACCTTGCTCAGCATGTCCTCGGAGATGCCCACGCCGGTGTCCTTGACCCGGATCACGGCCCGAGACCCTTCTGCACCGGTCGAGATGACGATCGACCCGCCGCGCGGCGTGTACTTGATGGCGTTGTGAATCAGGTTGCAGATCACCTGCTCCAGCCGCACGGGATCGCCTTCCACGAAGACCTGCCGGGTGTTGGCCTTCAGATCCTGCTCGTGGCTTTCGGCCAGGCGGCCCATACCGAGGTCCGAGACGCAGCGCTGCACGAGCTCCTCCAGGTTCACGCGCTGGCGCTGCAGGCCGATCTTGCCGAGCGTGACGCGGGAGACGTCGAGCAGGTCGTCCACCATGCGCACGAGGTGGTGGGTCTGGCGCTCGATGACCTCCCGCTGCCGCGCCTCCCGCTCGTTGCCGGAGCTCGTCTCCTCCAGCATCCAGAGGGCGTTGCGGATGGCGGCGAGGGGGTTGCGCAGCTCGTGGCCGAGCATGGCGAGGAACTCGTCCTTGCGGCGATCGGCCTCGATCTGGCGCTGGAGGAGGTCGCGGACCTCGTACTGGCGCCGCCGGGCGCGCATGCCGGCCTTGACCACGCTGACGAGCGTGCTCACGCGCACCGGCCGCTCCAGGATCGTGGCGTTACCCAGGGGGCCGAGCGTCTCCATGACCGTCTCGCCGCTGCGCTGGTGGGTAAAGACGATCAAGGGGAGGTCCGACCAGGGGCCCTGGCGGCTGAGGGCGCCGATCAGGGCGTGGACGGTCCAGGGGTGGAGCGCCTCTTCGACCAGGATGGCCACGGCCGCGCCGTTCTCGATCTCGCGGCAGAGATGGGCCTCGTCCTGGCAGGGCACGCTATCCAGCCCCGCCTTCTCCAGGATCTCGCAGGCGAGCTGGGCGTCGCGGCCCGTGGGTGCGAGGATCAGGATCCGGTCTTCAGGCATCGCCAGCGGCTCAGGGGACTGACGGGCTTGCATACGTCTCCATGAGCGGACCGTGCTCGCCGGTGTAGACGAGTCGGCCGGAGAGAATTCCCTGGAACTCGCGCAGCTCGCGCCCGACTCGGATTCCGCCCTCACCGATCTGAAGCTCGCGGACGCTGTGCTCGTGGTCGCCGGTTCTGCGCTTCAAGGTGGAGATCGCCTGCCGCACCTGGCCGAACGCCTCGAAAAAACGCAGCATGACAACGGTGTCGGCGAGGTAGGAGAGGTCCACGGGCGAGGTCAGGTCGTCGCCCACCAGCCCATGCTGAGCCATGACCATGAAGGTCTGGACACCTTGCTGGCTCAGGTAGGAGAGCAGCTCGTGCAGATGCAGCACGAGGAACCGCTCGTCCGGCATCGCGGCATGGTAGCCGTTGAGACTGTCGATCACCACGAGCCGCGTGCCCCCTTCCACCTCCTTCCGAACGTCGTCGGCGAACTCGCCGGGCGTGAGCTCCGCCGGGTTCACCCGCCGGATCGTGACCAGCCCGTCCTGAATGAAGGGAGTCACCGCGAGGCCCAGCCTCTCCGCGCGCGAGGTCCAGGTTTCGGGGTTCTCATCGAAAGAGTAGATGGCCGCCTTCTCCCCCCGCCGGGCCGCGGCGTAGACGAACTGCGCGCAGAGCGTCGATTTCCCGACTCCCGCGGGACCGAGCAGCATGGTGTTGGAGCCCCGGTGGAGGCCGCCGCCCAGCAGGTTGTCCAGCTCTTGGACCTCGCTCGTGACGAGCTCGCTCTGGTGCCCGGCTTCCATCGGGTGAGCCGCTGCGACGAGCCGCGGATAGACCTCCACGCCGCCGGGCTTGATGAGATAGTCGTGGTAACCGTCCTTGAACGGAATGCCGCGGACCTTTCTCACCCGCATCCGGCGCCGCTGGCCGCCATAGCCGGGCGCGAGCTGCTCGAGCTCCAGCACTCCGTGCGCGAGGCTCTCGAGCTGGAACTCCCCCTTGGCGCTGCCGTAGTCGAGGAGCAGGACGGTGCACTGCCGGCCGGTGAAGTAGTGCTTGAGGGCGAGGATCTGGCGCCGGTAGCGCAGAGAGTCCCGCGACAGCAGCCGCATCTCGGAGAGGGAGTCGAACACCACCCGCGTGGGCTCGATCCTCTCGACCGTCTCGAGCACGGTGCGGGTGGTCTCGGACAGCTCGACCTCCGAGGGGTGAAAGAGCGTGTATTGGGAGTCGGCCTTGAGGCTCTCCTCGGCGGTCTGCAGGTCGCAGATGGTGATGCCGTCGAGGCCCCAGCCGTGAGAGTGGGCGACGTCGCACAGCTCCTCTTCAGTCTCCGAGAGCGTGGCGTAGACGCCCTGCTCGCCGTTTTTTGCCCCGGCGAGTAGGAATTGCATGGCGAGGGTGGTCTTGCCGGCTCCGGGGTCGCCCGTGACCAGGTACATGCGGTTGCGGGGGAACCCCCCGCCGAGGATGTAGTCGAGTCCCTCGATGCCGGTTGAGGCCCGGGGAAACGCATTGGTATCCGAAGAGTGCATGGTCTTGGCTCCGTCTCCCATGTCTGGGAGTGAGTTCGGGCAAGGTCGTTGTGCAAGCCGGATGCCTACGCCGGGCTCCTCCTCATTTATTTACAAGCGGTCCTTCAGAAAGGGGCTGTTCGTGCATTGCGGGCAAGGCCACGCGCGATCTCGAAGCCGCGATGGCCAGGGCGCACGAGGCGGCGACGCGCCTGCGCTCCGGGCTCTGGGGACACTACGGGAGGAAGAGCGTCAAGCTGGTCGAGTTCGGAATGCGCCCGTACGCCCCGGCGCGCAAGCGTGAGATCGCTCCGCCGCGTTGGGGAACGCTTCCCCAACGTGTACCGGAGACGGCACCGCCGCCGGCAGAGCCCGAACGCAAGGGGGAGACGTTCCCCGACCGCGGACGGCATGCGTTCGCGATGGGGAGACGTTCCCCATCGTGGCGCGGACACGCGGCGCCGGTGCGGAGCGCCCGGCGTCGTTGGGGAACGGCTCCCCAACGTCACCGAGCGATGCCCCCGCCGGATAACAGCCCGCGGACGGCGACCGGCATGAGAGCTCCTACTGGAAGTACCCGCTCAGGTCGACGATCACGTGGACCGTGCCGCCGCCGATCACGAACGGGGTGATGCCGAGCGTGCCCTCGCCGTTCGAGGCGAGCGGCAGGATGGCGTTGTTGGCGAGCGTCTGGTTGGCCTTGAAGTTGAGCGTGCTCGTCCCCGGGATCAGGAGGTTGCCGGGATGGACCGCCAGGCGGCCCGCTCCCGTCGACTGGAGCACGGTTACGTTGAGCGCCACGGCCGTTGCCGTCTCCGGCACTCCGCACGCGCCGTGCACGTCCACGAGCGACGTCTGGCCCGAGACGGGCGCCGGGCCGGTCTGCAGCGTGTTGACCAGCCGGCAGGGGGTGATGGTGTAGAAGTCGCTCGCGCCCGGGGCGGTCCGGGTGTAGGAGAAGACGTCGTGGGTGCCGTTGTCGTCGGCCGCGTTCAGGATGGCGCCGGTGGTGAACAGGACGGTGCTCCCGTCGGGGCTCAGGGCCGGCAGCGAGGTCGGCACCGACTCCATCCCGGTCGAGAGGTAGGCGGAGGCCTCGGCGATGCGCTCCAGGGTCCCGAGCTGGCGGTCGGCCAGGTAGAGCGGCGGGTCGCCGACGAAGGCCACGAAGCGGGCGTCGGGGCTGAGGACCGGCAGCCCGTAGACCCCCAGGTTCTCGGTGCGGGAGGCGCCCCTGTGGCTCACGAGCTCGGTCACGCGGGTCGTCCGGTCGTGGAGGAACACGCCTCCCGCCGGACCCGACTGCCCCGGCACCAGGTTGGAGGCGTCGCTGAAGAACGCCACATGGCTCCCGTCGGCGTCGACCGCGGGGTACACCGAGAAGCTGTTGCCGGTCGTCGTGGCCGAGCCGGCCGCCCGGCTGATCAGCTCCACCGTGCCGGCAACCCGGTCGAACAGGAAGACGTCCGAGGAGTCTTGGGAGAGCTCGCTCTGGCCGGGCACCAGGTTGGTGGCCGCGCTGACGAAGACGAGGTTCCTGCCGTCGGCGCTGAGTGAAGGGCTGCCGGTCCAGCCGCTGGCCGCGGTGGCGGCGGTGCCCGCCACCCGGCTGACCAGGAGCGTCTGGCCGGTGTCGCGGTCGTGCAGGAAAAGGTCCTGGGTGCCGCTGCTGTCGACGGCGCCCGCGACCAGGTTGTCGGCGCTGCTCAGGAAGGCGATCCAGCGGCCGTCGGCGCTGATCCGGGGCTTGCCGGAAGGCTGGTTGCCCACCGTGGCGGCCGAGGCGTGGCTGCGGCTCACGAGCGTGGTCGTGCCCGTGATCCGGTCGTGGAGGAAGATGTCACTGCTCTCGAACCCGTTCCCGGTCTGGCCCGCGACGAGGTTGCGGGCGGCGCACTCGAACGCGATCCAGCGGCCGTCCTGGCTGATCGCCGACTCGCCGGGGAAGTAGACGTTGGGCAAGCCCCAGGTTCCGCAGCCGGCATCGCCGGCGGTGGCGGCGGAGCCGGCGGCGCGGCTCAGCAGGGTGACCGTGCCGGTCGCGCGCTCGTAAAGGAAGACGTCGGGGCTTCCGGCCGTGTCGATCTGCCCGGGCACGAGGTCGGTGGCGGCGCTGTTGAACACGATCCAGTTGCCGTCCGCGCTGATGGCGGCACGCCCCGAATCGGCGTTGCCGGTGGTGATCGCTGATGCGGCCGAGCGGCTTACCAGCGTGGTGGTGCCGGCGACGCGGTCCACCAGGAAGACGTCGTTGCCCTGGTTGGCGTCCACCTGTCCGGCGACCAGGTTCTCGGCCAGGCTCTGGACGACGGCGTAGCGCGCGTCGGCGCTGGCCGAGTTGAGGACCGAGGCAGCCCCGGCCGAGCTCGGGGCCATGCCCGTCGCGGCGAGGCTCGCGTAGGAGGAGGTCCCGGCCGCGCGGTCGAAGAGAACCGTGTCCCAGTCCGAGTTGAGGTCCGCGGTACCAAGAGCCAGGGGAGCCAGATCCTTCGCCTTGCTGGCGTAGGCCACGACGGCGCCGTCGGCGCTGATCGTGGGGAACCACGACTCGGGAAGGGCGGCGTTCTGGGCCGAGCCGCCCGCTCCGCTCACCAGCGCGTTGGTGCCGGTGGTCCGGTCGAAGAGGAAGACGTCGTAGTCCTTGCCGGCGTCGACCTGGCCGGCGACGAGGTCGGCCGCCCGGCTCTGGAACGCGACGAAGCGGCCGTCGGCGCTCAGCGCGGGGGCGTCTGAGGCGCGGTTGGCAGTGGTCGTCGGCGAGGCGTTCGAGCGGCTGACCAGGGTCAGGGACGAGGTGGCGCGCGCGAACAGGAAGACGTCGTTGTCGGCGTTGGGGCCGTCCACCTGCCCGGCGACCGCGTCGGTGGCTTCGCTGGCAAAGGCGACGTACGCGCCGGTGGCCGAGATCGCGAGCGGCTGCTCGTCCTCGACCGCGTTGTTGCCGGTGGTTACCGCCGACGCCGTCGAGCGGCTCACCAGGACGTTCGTGCCCGTGGCGCGGTCGTAGAGGAAGGCGTCGTGCCAGCCGTTCGCGTTCACCTGGCCGGCGACCAGGTTGTTGCCGACGCTCAGGAAGGCGACGGCGGAGCCGTCGGCGCTGATCACGGGGTCCTTGCCCATGGCGCTCTGCGTGGCCGAGGACGCCGAGCGGCTGACGAGCGCCATGCTCCCGGTCATCCGGTCGAAGAGGTACACGTCCGGCGCGAAGATCTGGCTGTAGCCGGCGACCAGGTCCGTGGCGTAGCTCTCGAAGGCGACGTAGCGGCCGTCCGCGCTGATGGACGGGTCGGCGGAGTCCCAGTCTCCCCTCGTGTGCGTGGTGCCCGCGGCGCGGCTCACCAGGCGGGTCTCGCCCGTGGCGCGCTCGTAGAGAAAGACGTTGCGCGAGAGGGGCCCGGTCAGCCCGCCGATCAGGTCGGTGCCGGCGGTCGTGAACACGATCCAGTTGCCGTCGGCGCTGATCTCGGCGCTCCCGGCGTTGCCGTCGTGCTCCACGAGCGGGCCGGCCGTGGAGTGGGTGACCAGCGTGTTCGTCCCGGTGTCGCGGTCGTAGAGGAAGATCTGCTGGAGGGGGAGATCGTCCTGGTCCGGAGTGAGGTGGTCGGACACGCTGAAGACGGTGACCCAGCGGCCGTCGGCGCTGATCGAGGTCGGGTAGGAGTAGTTGGTCCCGGCCCGGGTGGAGGAATCGAACGCGTGGCTCACCAGGACGATGGTCCCCGTCTGCCGGTCGTGAAGGAAGGCATCTGGGTAGGAGTAGGCCTCTTCCTGCTGTCCGGTGACGAGGTTCCTGGCGCTGCTGGAGAACGCGGCCCAGCGGCCGTCCGCGCTCAGGAGCGGAGCGTTGCTGGCTCCGCCCTCGGCCGTGTCGGATTCGATGACCGCGGGAGTGAGCAGGTCAATTTCGCCGGCATGTGCAGCCGGCACCGCGGGGACGAGGAGCAGGGACAGGACGAGGGCGTACCGCTTCATGAGGCCTCCTACTCGAAGTAACCGCTCACGTCCACGATCACGTGGACCGTGCCGCCGCCGATCACGAACGGGGTGATGCCGAGCGTGCCCTCGCCGTTCGAGGCGAGCGGCAGGATGGCGTTGTTGGCGAGCGTCTGGTTGG
>JANOCF010001069.1:0-3932 GCA_031412055.1 Holophagales bacterium
CTTCCTGATTGCCCTGATTGCGGGAGACCAGGAGCACGGCGGCCACGACCGCGCAGACCACAGCCATGTGGGCCAGCGACTCGGGATGACCGCTCAGGGTCATCCCGATCGCGCAGACCACCAGCCCCGCGAAAGCCCCCCGGCCGCCGCGACGCAACAGAAGCAGGCCGAGAAGCACGCCCGGCACCCAGGTCACGGTCATGCCGATGGGGTGGTAGGCCCAGGGGATCTCGAACGTCGAGAAGGCGAACGCTACCGCGGCGAAGGCCGCCCCCTTCCCGCCTGCACCCAACTCCCTGGCCAGGGCATGCGTCAACAGCAGGGCCAGGAGCACCTGCCAGGCCACCGCCACCGTAAGCGCCCGTACCGTGGGCAGGGGCAACGCCATCAGATGGAGCGGCGCGAAGGGAGCCGACTGGGCATTGCCCAGGAGCGGCTGGCCCGTTCCCATCTCGTGCGCCCAGAGCGGCACCTCCAGATTCAGGAGGCGTCGCCGGACCAGCTCCCGAAAGGGGATCATCTGCGAGGGGATGTCCCCCAGCACAGGATTCTTGGGCACGACCGTCTCCTCGACCGTCTCTGCCCAGGGGAACCAGATGTAAGCGATGTCGGCGGGTACCTGAAGGGCAGGCGTCGCCAGGGCCACGGAGAAGAACAGGCCCGCGGCCAGCACGTAGCCGGCAGCCGCGCGGCGTGACACTTCCGGCCGCCACCAGCACACGGCTGCCGAGAGCAGAACGCTGCCCGCGAGGAACAGGAAGAGATCCATGGCGATCAGGGGAGGATGGGCGGGCCGCCCGGACTACTCGTCGGGCTCCTCCGCAGCGTCCGGCTGGTTGAGCAGGTAGCTCACGGGCACGAACTCATACCCCAGGGCCTTGGCCTTGGGCACCTCCTCCGCCAGCACGGCGAGCGTCTCGGGCAGAGGATGGCCGATCGCCACGGCCGCGCCACGGGTACGGGCGAGGCCGAGCAGGCGGTGAAACTGATGCCGGATGGCCTCATGGCTCGGATCGGGATCGAGGAAGACCTGCCGCTCGGCCGCGGGCAGGCCGAGACGGGCGGCGACCCGGTAGCCCACGCTCTGGGCGCTCGTCCGCGAGTCGAGGAAGAAGAGGCCACGGGAGCCGAGCACCCCGAGGATCGTGCTCATGGACCGCTCGTCCGCCGACAGTCCGGACCCCATGTGGTTGTTGACCCCCGTCGCTCCGGGCACCTCCTGGAGCGCGGCCAGGGTGGCCTGCCGGAGCTGCTCCGAGCTCATCCCCAGACGCAGCGCTCCGGGGCCCGGGTCGTTCGCTCCGGAGGGTTCCATGGGGAGGTGAAGCAGGATCTCCACCCCGCGCTGCCGCAGCTCGGAGACCACCTGGGGTGTCTGCTCCTCGAAAGGGAGGACGGCGTACGAGAGCGGGATGTCCAGGTCGCGCAGCGTGTTCAGGTCGTCCACGCTCCGTCCGAGGTCGTCGATGACCAGGGCCACGCGTCCGCCTTCGGCCGGAACCGGCTCGGCGACCGTGGAGACATCGGATTCGCGGGCCTGGACGGCGGCCGCTTCCGGTTCATAGCGTTCCTGGCTCGGCCGGGTCTTGCTGGCCTTGACCGCTCCGGAAGCTCCGGCAGCGCCCGTCTTCTCCTTGCCCCCCTCGCCGGCATCGCGACGATCCGTCCGCGACACGGAAGGCTGCTCGGGAGACTCTTCCGAACGGGATGGATCGCGGAAGCTGAAGTAGAGGGCCACGGCGCCCACGAGGACGCCGAGGAGGAAAAACCAGAAGCCCGACCGCCCGCGGGAACGGGGCCGGGCTTGAGGGCGTCGGCGAGGCACAGGCCGGCGCGGCGGCACGCTGGATCAGGCGGCTTTCTGCGCCGTCTCCGTCTCGTCGCCGAGCAGGCGGCGGACACCCCGGCGCAGAATCAGCTCGGTCATCGGGACGTCCTTCTCCAGGTACGTCCGGGAGCGCTCGTCCACCAACAGGTCGGGCTTGATGGCATCCTTGATCGGCTCCTTGTCGGGGCCGGTGTAGAAGGCTTCGGTGAAGAGCAGCCGTCCGCCGTTGGACAGCTCGGCAGTACCGAGGCGTCCGGCATGGCCGAAGGTGCGCTCGCCCACCAGGTCGGCCTTGAGCTTCTGGCGCAGAATCGTGGCCAGGACCTCGGCGGCGCCCAGCGTGCTGCGATCGACCAGCACTACGATCTTGCCCTGCCAGACGGGCTTCTCCTTGCCACTGTAGGACTCCAGCTCCCGGTCGCGCCGCTTGAGCGCGCCCAGGTCGCCGTTGGCGAACAGCTCACCGATCTCGTAGGCCGCGTCCGCGTCTCCCGAGGAGATGCCGCGCAGGTCGATCAGCAGTCCCTGCCGGGTCTTGGGGCCGGCTTCCTGCAGCAGCTCGGCGACCCGGGAGGCGGTGCCCTTCTCGAAGGACGGGATGCGCAGCATCTGCACCCCTTCGACCTCGCTCAGGCTGACCGGCGGCGCATCGAAGGTCTTGAGCTCGAACGTGGCGGGGACGGCCTCGCCCACCCGGATCATCTCCATGGAGATCTTGGTCCCGGGCTTGCCGGCCAGGATCTCCTGAATCTCCCAGAGCGGCATGGTGCGGGTCGTGCGGTCGCCGACCTTGGCCACGATGTCGCCGGGCTTGATGCCGGCCAGCCCGCCGGGGCTCCCCTTTTCCGCGGCCACCACGTAGACGATGCCGCTCTCCTTGAGCAGGATGAGCCCGCTGTGGCGGATGCCCACGTTGCGGGCCTGCAGATAGCTCTCGACCTGGCCGGCCGGAACGTACATGGAGAACGGATCGAGCGCGTCGGTGGTCCCGTCGAGGGCACCCGAGATCAGGGTGTCCATGTCGGGCTGGTCGACATACGCCTGCCGGACAAGACCGAGAACCTCGGTGAACACCGAGAGATATTTGTAGAAGGAGTCCTCGTCGGGCGTCTCGGTGCGGTCGGCGGCGCGCAGCAGCGTACCGGCGAGCATCGGCAGCACCAACATGCAGGACACCAGGAAGAAAACGATACGGCTACGGCTCATGGTCGAATACCCTCTTATCTCAACCAGTGCAGGGGGTCGTCTGGACGGTTCTCGACGCGGATCTCAAAGTAGAGCTTGTCCGACGCCAACCCCACGACGTCGCCTAAAGATACCATACCTCCCGGGCTCGTCCGCAGCTCGGAAAGGCCCGCGTAGAGGGTGAAAACGCGCCCCGGATGGTGAACGATCACGGTCGGGCCGTAGCCCTGGAACGGGGCGGCGTAGAGCACCTTGCCAGGGAAGACCGCCTTGACCTCGGAGGCCGGGCTGGTCGCGAGACCGACGCCGTTGTGGGGCACCCGCGTCTTGTAGCGCGGATCGAGGCGGAACCCGAAGCGCTCCGTAACCTTTCCCTGGACCGGCCAGTCGAGGACGCCGCGGAACTGCTGGATCGGCGTGCCCGACAGGTTCGCCGTGGTGCGGCCATAGAGGAAGTCCACCATGTTGGACAGCTTGCGCTCGCGGTCGGCCAGGGCGCTCGCGCGCTCGGAGAGAACCCGCCCCTCTTTCTCCAGCCGCGCCAGGAGGACCGCCTTGCGCTGGCGGACCGCGGCGAGCTCGCGGCGGCGGGCCTGCTCGCGGGTGAGCCAGCGATCCAGCTCCTCGCGCTCCCGGGCCAGCCGGTCGCGCTCCAGGGTCAGCCGCTGCCGCGCTTCCTGGTACTGGTCGATGGCCGCCCGGTCCCGCCGGGCCATGTAGCGCGCCAGGCGGATCGAAGGCAGGAGGCGCTCGTCCGGCCGCAGGCCCAGAAAGAGCCGGAGGGTGCCCTGGCGTCCGAGGCGGTAGAGGCCTGCCAGGCGCCGGCGCAGCCCCTGGCGGGCGACCAGGAGCGAGCCCTCCAGCCGCTCCACCTCCCGCTCGCCCTCGTCCGCCCGCCGGGTGGCCAGGTCGCGGGCGG
>JANOCF010001070.1:0-1745 GCA_031412055.1 Holophagales bacterium
CAAGTCCCAGGCCGCCCGCACGCTGGGGCTGTCGCGCAACGGGCTGGCGATCAAGATGGAGCGGTACGGCCTGAAGGCGTAGGCTGAAGCCCGCGGGCAACCAGGGAGAACAGCTCACCAAAGACCGGGTGGAGGTCGGCGGCAAGGCCGATCTCCAGGCGGTCGATCGCGGGCTGGAAGGGATTTCCGTCGACGGGCGGCGGGGCGGGCCAGCGCAGGATGAGGCGGTTGAGCCCCGGACGGAGGCTGGCTGCTGGGACTCGAAGCTCCCCCTTGGTCCAGCGTTCCCCCAGTGGGAAGGTCCCGACAGGCGCGCCGTTCACCTCCACCTCGATCTCGCCCCGGCTTCCTCGCGCGGTCAACTCCAGCTCGACAACCCTGTCCGCGATCAGGCAGAAGGAGGATACCGGCCAGGGCGACCGGAAGGTGGCCCGCCGCGCGAGGTCCTGGAGGTCCATGACCTCGGGAAAGAAGCGCTCCAGCGGCTCCCAGTGGTAGAAGGGGTCGGCCAGGTCGATTCCCTCCGGACACACCCCATGGTGATCCAGGAGCATCCGGGTCATCTTGTCCCGGACGGGCCGGCCGCGCCGCTCGAGGACGTCCACCAGCACCTCGATCAGGTCGGCGTCCAGGTGGTCCCACTTCCAGCCGTGCTGGAGGAGGAGACGGTAGGGGGAGGCGAGGTTGCGCTGCTGGGCTGCGGTCAGGACCGCGGGACCGGGAGAGCACCGCGCCTCCAGGAGGTCGAGCATGGCCGACTCCACGCCAGGATCGGCCTCCAGCGCGGCCTCGACCCAGTGCTCCAGGATCTCCCGCTTGGGTCCGACGGTCAGCAGCCGGTGGGCGGAGTGGACCGCGGCGCCGAGCCGGGCGACAGCCTCCGCCTCGGGAGCGAGCGAGGGCGCGGGCAGGCGTGAGAGGAGGCTGGGCCAATCTTCTTCGGTCTCCATCATCCCGGAGAGGCGGAGCACCTCGGCGGCCACCGCGGCCATGGCCACCTGGATGCCCTCCAGGGTCAGATGGCAGTAGTCCAGGAACAGGCGCCGTCCGGGGAGGGGAGAGCCGGTGTGCTGGGCAAAGATCTCCCGCAAATCCACGCAGGCGAAGCCGTGCCGCCGGGCCAGTCCGCGGAGAGTCTCCCGGGCCAGGGTCGTGGCCTGGGGCGCGGAGAGGAACCCGAGCGTGGCGTACCGCGCGCTGTCCACCTCGGCGATGCAGGCGTCCCGAGCGCCCTCCAGGTCGCCGGCCGCCATCCGCTCCCGGGCGAGGAATCGCCAGGTCGTCGGGCAGCTCCCGCCGTCCAGCTCCTTCATGGCCTCAGCCGACCCGTAGACGGAGTGCCAGCGGGCCACGCCGTCGCCCGGGAGCCGCACCACCGGCTGCCGCGTCTCCCAGTCGGCCAGGTTGACCTCCGGGATGACCACGACGACCGGAATGCCCACCGCCGTCGCGATCAGGGCGATCAGCTCGAAGGTCCTTTCCGCCACCAGGCGCAGCTCCTCCTCGGCCTTGCGGATCGGTCCTTCCAAGCCCTCCCGCAGCGCCTCCGCGTACCGCTGCCGCGCCAGGACTGACGGGACATAGGGCGAGACTTCGGGGGTCTCCAGCAGGTTCCAGTTGTTCCCCACGAAGAGGACCAGGACGTCCGGCTGGATCTGAAGCGAGGCGCGGATCGTGGCGCCAAGCGAAGGGAGCGTCTCGTTGGTGCGGGCGAGGTCGATGACCTCGACGTTGTCCGCGCCGCC
>JANOCF010001071.1:0-1546 GCA_031412055.1 Holophagales bacterium
CCTGCAGGGCATCGACGGGGGGTACGAGGCGCGCTTGCGGTCGCTGGCAACGCTGCGCGGCCCCGTCGACCGCTTCTTCGACGACGTCATGGTCATGGCGGAGGACCCGAAGGTCCGCGCCAACCGGCTCGGCGTGCTCTCCCAGGCGCTCTCGCTTTTTTATCGCATCGCGGACATCTCGAAGCTCGGAGGTTAAGTGTCCTGTCCCAGAGAGTCGCCGAACACCGAGAACGCCGAGGCGCCCGGCTTGCGAGGCGCGACGACCGCCGCGTACCCGGGTGGTACGTCAGGGAGGAGCAACGATGCGAGCCGGGATGCATCGGCGTTCGAATGTCGGCGAATCTCTGGGAAAGGACACTAAGTTGGCTCGCTACGTCTACTTCTTCGGCGGCGGCAAGGCGGACGGCAACAGGGACATGAAGGACCTGCTCGGCGGCAAGGGGGCGGGCCTGGCCGAGATGACCAACGCCGGGCTGCCCGTGCCGCCCGGGTTCACGCTGTCGACCGCGGCCTGCAATCTCTTCGTGGAGAGGAAGGGCTCGCTGCCGGGCGAGATCGACCAGGAGATCGAAGCCGCGCTGCAGCGGCTCGAGACGCTCATGAAGCGCAAGCTCGGCGCGCCGACCGACCCCCTGCTGGTCTCGGTGCGGAGCGGCGCGAAGTTCTCGATGCCCGGGATGATGGACACCATCCTGAACCTCGGCCTGAACGACCGCTCGGCGGAAGGCCTGGCGACGAAGACGGGCAACGCGCGGTTCGCGCACGACTGCTACCGCCGGTTCATCCAGATGTACGGCAACGTCGTCCTCGGCGTCGACAAGGACCGCTTCGAGCACGAGCTACAGGCAGTGAAGAAGGCCGCGCGCGTCAAGGCCGACGTCGAGCTCGACGCCGGCGCGATGCAGGACGTCGTCGCGCGGTTCAAGGCCGTGGTGCGCAGGGAGACGGGCAAGGACTTTACCCAGGATCCCCGCGAGCAGCTGCGGGGGGCGCGCGACGCCGTCTTCAAGTCCTGGATGAACCCACGCGCGACCACCTACCGCAAGCTGAACGACATCCCACACGACCTGGGCACGGCCGTGAACGTGCAGAGCATGGTCTTCGGGAACATGGGCGATAGCTCCGCCACCGGAGTCGGCTTCACCCGCAATCCCTCGACGGGCGAGAAGCAGTTCTACGGGGAGTTCCTGCAGAACGCGCAGGGTGAGGACGTGGTGGCGGGCACCCGCACGCCGCGCCCCATCGCCGAGCTCGAGAACGTGTTGCCGAAGGCCTACGCGCAGCTGCGCGAGATCACCACCCGGCTCGAGCGCCACTACAAGGACGTGCAGGACTTCGAGTTCACGATCGAAGAGAACACCCTGTACATGCTGCAGACCCGCAACGGCAAGCGGACCGGGCTGGCCGCGGTGCACATTGCCGTGGACATGGTCGAGGAAGGCATCCTCACCAGCAGGGAAGCGGTGGCCAAGGTGGAGCCGGGATCTCTCGACCAGCTCCTGCACCCGATCTTCGATCCCCACGCGCGGCTGCGGGCCGCGGTCGC
>JANOCF010001072.1:0-6037 GCA_031412055.1 Holophagales bacterium
CGACCTTGTCCGGAGTGTGGTCCTGGACGGCCACTCCCGCCGAGAAGGCCCGCTCTCCGGCGCCGCGGATCACCAGGACCTGCAGATCCCCGTCTTCGGCCAGCTCGGAGACGACCTCCCCGAGCCGGGCGATGGTCGGGATGTCCAGGATGTTCAGCGGCGGACGGTTCAGGGTGATGGTCGAGGTACGTCCATCACGGTCGAGCAGCACGGTCATTGGGGCAGGGTCCGGACGAAGTCCTGCCAGAGGGTGCGATGCTGGGGATGCTGCGCCAGGGCGACCAGGTTCTCGGGGTGCCATTGGACGGCCCGCACCCACCAGTCCGGCCGGTCGAGGACAACCGCCTCGATCAGCCCGTCCGGCGACTCGGCCACCGGGACCAGCCCGTCCGCCAGCCGCTTGATGGCCTGGTGGTGCCGGCTGTTCACGTGCGTACCCTCCCGGGCAAGAACCTCGCCCAGGGGCATGCCCGGCTCCAGCACCTTGACGGTGTGCGCCAGACGGTCCTTGGGATCGGTGACGCTGTGCGGCACGCCGCCGGGACGCTGGCTCGGCAGGTCCTGCCAGAGCGAGCCGCCGAGGAAGACGTTCAGCACCTGGATCCCCCGGCAGACTCCCCAGACCGGCACCCGCGCTTCACGGCTCCCTTCCAGGAGCGCCCATTCCATGACGTCCCGCTCGGGGAAGGTCTCCACCGTCTCATTCAGGACGGTCTCCCCATAGCGCTCCGGAGCCACGTCCACCCCTCCGCAGAGGACCAGCCCGGCGGCTCGCGCGGCCAGCTCCCGGGCCTGCTCCGGGGTGATGGAGGAGGGCGTCACATAGCGGATGCGCTCCACCGGAACTCCCACCGCTTTCAGCGCCTCTCCGTACGGAGCCGCCCGCTCGTCCGAGGCGGTCGCTACCAGGATTTCGTTCACGCGGTCGTTCCCCCTGCTTCCCGCTCGACCAGGGCCGCGATGCCCATGCCGCCCGAGACGCACAGGGTTGCGATGCCCCGCTCGCCGCCGCGCTTCTCCAGGCCGTGCAGCAGGGTGACCAGGATGCGCGTGCCCGTGGCACCGATGGGGTGGCCGAGAGCGATGGCGCCGCCGTCGGGGTTGAGGAGGGCCGGATCGAGATCCAGCGCCCGGGCACAGGCCAGCACCTGGGCGGCAAAGGCCTCGTTGATCTCGATCTCGTCGATGGAGGAGAGATCGGTCCCGGTCTTCTTCAGCAGCTCGCGGACAGCCGGCACCGGGCCGATGCCCATGATCCGGGGCTCGACCCCGACCACGTTCCAGCCGGCCAGCCGGGCCACGATCGGCAGCCCCAGCTCCAGCGCCGCCGCCCGGGAAGCCACGATGATCGCGGCCGCGCCGTCGGTGATCCCGGAGGCATTGCCCGCGGTCACGACGCCGTTCTCGCGGAAGACCGGCTTGAGCCGGGTCATCGAGTCCAGGGTGGCGCCGTCGCGCGGGTGCTCGTCCTTGGAAACGATGACGTCGCCCTTCTTGCCCGGCACCTGGATGGGCGCGATCTCGCTTTCGAACCGCCCGTTGTTGCGGGCCCGCTCGCAGCGAAGCTGGCTCTCCAGGGCGTAGGCGTCCGAGTCGGCGCGGTTGATCCCGACCTCCGCGGCCAGCTCCTCGGCGGTCTCGCCCATGGGCATGTCGGCCAGCGGGCAGTTGAACCCGTCCTTGTACATCGCGTCGACGATCTCGGCGTTGCCGAGACGGTAGCCGGTACGGGCGCGGGGGAGGAGGTACGGCGTGTTGGACATGCTCTCCGTGCCGCCCGCGAGCACCACGCGGGCCTCGCCCGTGAGGATCGTGCGCGCCGCCGAGAGCACGGCCTGCAGCCCCGAGGCGCACGCCTGGTTCACGGTATAGGCCGGACGGTCGGACGGCACACCGGACCGGTGGGAGATCTGGCGGGCGGTGTTGGGTCCGCCTCCCGCCTGCCGGCCGTGGCCGAAGATCACCTGGTCGACGTGCTTCGGATCGAGCCCTGCCCGTTCGAGCGCGGCCTTGGCCGCCGCGGTCCCGAGGTCCGCGGCGGTCAGCGACGACAGCCCGCCGAGGAACTTGCCGATGGGCGTCCGCACCGGGGCTGCGAGGACGATATCGTTGTCGTGCTTGGTCATTTTCTTCCTGTGGGGTGTAGGGGCGCGGCGTTTGCGGCGTTCGCGGCGTTCGCGGCGATACCGCGCCCCTATCTCGGAATGCGTCTACCAGCCCCGGAATTCCGGCTTGCGCTTGGAGATGTACGCGTCCAGGCCTTCCTTGGCGTCCGGGCTCTCGAAGAGCTGCTGCTGCAGCTCGCGCTCGATGGCCAGTCCGCTCTCGAACGGCACCTCCCAGCCCGACTGCACCGACTGCTTGATGCGGCCCGCGGCCTTGGCGGCCTTGTTGGGCGGGCAGAACTGCTTGGCGTACTCGTGGATCTGGCCGAGGAAGTCTTCCGGCTCGAAAATGTAGTTGACGATGCCGAGCCGCATGCCTTCCTCGAAGTCGATCAGGCGGCCGGTGATCATCAGGTCGATCGAGATGCTCTTGCCCACGCGGCGGGCCAGCCGCTGCGTGCCGCCCGTGCCCGGGAGCACGCCGAGGTTGATCTCGGGCAGGCCGAGCTTGCCGGAGCCCTTCTTGGCGATCAGGAGGTCCGCCGCCATGGCGATCTCGAGGCCGCCGCCGACCGTGTGCCCTTCGAGAGCGGCGACGACCAGCTTGGGCGTCTGCTCAAGGCGGTTCAGCGTCTCGTTGGCGTGCAGGCAGAAGTAGTACTTGAAGTACGGGTCGGACGACTTCAGCATGTTGATGTTGGCGCCGGCGCAGAAGAACTTGTCGCCTTCACCCTTCAAAACGATCACGTACACGTCCTTGTCGAACCGGGCCTTGAGGATGTTGACGTCGAGCTGACGCATCATCTCGTGGGTATAGGTATTGGCCGGCGGATCGTCGAGGGTGATGTAGGCGACCCCTTCTCGGACCTCGTAGTGGACCAGGGTGCGCTCGGCCGCGGTCGGTTCCGCGACAGTAGGCTCAGCCATCTTCATCTCCTCCCGTCGAGTTTGAGATATATGGGGAAAACAGGGGCGGATGGCGCTGACCGCCCGGTATCAGACTCGGGCATTCTAGAACGTCGCGCCCGGAGCGTCCACCTGCGCCCCGCCGGAAGACCAGGTGCTATCATTGGAGATGCCGTAGTTGCGTCTGAGCGTGCCACCGTGATGGAATGGTCGCCGCTCGGAGAAAGGACGGCCCGTATATGCAGGCAAAGGCACTCCCGCTCCAGCAGGACGACGAAGACTTCTACCCCTCGTCCGACGGGAAACCCATGGCAGAGAGCGATCTCCATCTCGATGAGATGGTGTATCTGATCACGGCCCTCAAGGACCGGTACCAGGAGGTGCCGGACATCTACGTGGCCGGCAACCTGCTGCTCTACTTCATCCGCGGAGACCGGAAAGCGTGTCTCGCCCCGGACGTCTTCGTCGTCAAAGGCGTGCCGAAGCGGAAGCGGAAGTCCTTCCTGCTGTGGAAGGAGGAGCGCGGACCGTGCTTCGTGATCGAGGTCACCTCCGAGAGCACCCGGGCCGAGGACATCGAGACCAAGCGGGACCGCTACGAGCGGATGGGAGTGGAAGAGTACTTCCTCCACGATCCGCTCGGGGAGTACCTGAATCCTCCTCTCCAGGGCTACCGGATCGAGGGCGGACACGGCGGAAAGTACCGCCGGATCTCTCCCGAGCCGGACGGCAGCCTGGTCAGTTGGACGACCGGCCTGCGCCTGCGCCGGGAAGGGGAGCACCTGCGCCTCGTCGACCTCGCCACGGGCAGACCCCTGCCGAGCTTCCAGGAGGTTCAGACGGCATACCGGCAAAAGGAGGAAGAGCTTCGCGTGATGAGCGAGGAGCTCGCCCGCCTCCGTCGAGAGCTGGAGTCCCGCGGGAAGACCTGAGCCTTCTTGTACACTCCCCTCCGAGGAGGGGAATCATGAGCTTTCGTCGCGCCGCACTGCTATTTCTCCTGATCACCGCTTTCGGTATCCGTCCGGCTGCCGCCCGCACTGCCAGGCCCCCGCTTCATGCCCGCCACTGGATGGCGATCACCGGCAAGCCGCTCGCGGCCACGGCCGGGGCCATGATGTTCCAGAAGGGGGGCAACGCCGTGGACGCTGCCTGCGCCATGCTCGGCGCCACCTCCACCATGTGGGACACCCTGGGCTGGGGCGGCGAGACGCAGGTGCTCATCTGGCATCCCGGACAGAAGAAAGTCATCGCCATCAACGCTCTGGGCATCGCTCCGACCGGCGCCACACCCGAGTTCTACCGCGGCAAGAACATGGCCTACCCGCCGGAGTTCGGCCCGCTGGCCGCCGTAACCCCGGGCACGCCGGGCGGGCTTCTGGTGATGCTGGCCGAGTACGGCAAGCTGAGCCTCGCGGACGTCCTCGGTCCCTCCATCGAGATGGCGGACGGCTACCCGATCGAAGCGCAGCTCATCCAGCGGATCGAGGACGAGCGCGAGGAGATCGTGAAGTGGCCCTTCTCCAAGGCCGTCTTCCTGCCTCATCCGGGAGACAAGGCGCCGGAGCCCGGCCAGCTCTTCCGCCAGCCCGACCTCGCCGCAACCCTGCGCAAGCTGGTCGAGGCCGAGCGCCAGGCCCTCGCCGCGGGCAAGAACCGCAAGGCAGCCATCCTCGCGGCCTACGACCGCTTCTACAAGGGCGACATCGCCGAGGAGCTCGCCCGCGGCACCCAGGAGGCGGGAGGGCTGATCACCAAGGAGGACCTGGCCCGCTGGCAGGTGCGGATTGAGGAGCCGGTCAAGGTCGACTACAAGGGCGTGGAGGTCTACAAGCTCAACGTCTGGACCCAGGGGCCGGCCATGCTGCAGGCCCTGAACATCCTGGAGCCCATGGATCTCAAGAGCATGGGCTTCAACAGCCCGCGCTACATCCACGCTCTCTACCAGACGATGAGCCTGGCCTTTGCCGACCGCGACTTCTACTATGGCGACCCCTACTTCCCGCCCGAGGAGCCGGTCCTGGGGCTGCTCTCCAAGGAGTACGCCGAGGCCCGGCGCAAGCAGATCAACTGGGAGCGCAACGACAAGGCGGTGAAGCCGGGCGACCCGTATCCGTTCCAGCGCAGCAAGAATCCCTATCTACCCCTGCTGGAAAGATGGGGCACCGCGGAGGAGTCCAAGCCGTGGACCCAGCCGAACAACGCCGCCTTGAGAGGAAAGCCGGGAATGACGTTCGACGAGAGCTTCCGCCTGGGCACGACCTCCATCATTGCCGCGGATCGGGAGGGCTGGGTCGTCTCGGCCACGCCGAGCGGCGGCTGGGTGCCGGCGTTCATCGCCGGCCGCACCGGCGTCGGCCTCTCGCAGCGGATGCAGAGCTTCGTCCTGAACGAGGGCCAGGGTCCGTTCAACGTGCTGGCTCCGGGCAAGCACCCGCGGGTGACCCTGACTCCCAGCCTGGCCGTGAAGGACGGCAAGCCCTGGATGGCTTTCGCGGTACAGGGAGGAGACACGCAGGACCAGAACCTTCTCCAGTTCTTCCTCAACGTCGTGGAGTTCGGGATGAGCGTCCAGGAGGCGGCGGAGGCTCCGAACATCACGAGCTACCAGATGCGCAGCTCCTTCGGAGAGCACGAGTCGGAGCCCGGGCGGTTGACGGTAAACTCGAGCACCTTGGAATGGGTAAGGGCGGATCTGAGGCGGATGGGCTACGACCTGGAGGAGGAGTCGAGCACCTCCGGCCCGATCAACGCCATTCTCCTCGACCATGCCCACGGCACCTTCTGGGGCGCCTCCAGCGACTACGGCGAGGATTACGGGATCGGCTGGTAACACTACGGCGGTTGCGGAAGCATTCGCTCCCGCACCTGGAGCATTCGCCGGGCCTGCGGGAACGTTCACTGTGTTTCCGGAAACGTTCCTGCCGGGCTCCGGAACATTCCGGCAGGGGAACGGACGTTCCGCTGCGCGGTGGGAACACTCCGCTGAGAGAAGCGGACAGCCCCGAGAGATCCGGGAGTCTTTC
>JANOCF010001073.1:0-1919 GCA_031412055.1 Holophagales bacterium
GTGGTGAACGGCTGGAAGAAGGCGCTGGCCGGCTACCTGCTGAACCTGCAGGAGAGGATCTTCCGGTTCCTGGACCGGCTCCAGTCAGACACTGAGGACGACGAAGCTGTTCTCGGCGAGGTGGCGAAGTTCGTCCAGGGAGAGCTTTCACGCCCGATCCCGGCCGGGCTCGGCGGGAAGGACCGGCGCCGGTTCCTGATCGAAGCGCTGGACCGGCCGCTCCGGGTCTGCGGCGTGGTCCGCAACCAGGGCGAGCCCGGAGGCGGTCCGTTCTGGGTAGAGGACGACCGTGGCCACGTCTCGCTACAGATCGTGGAGAGCGCGCAGATCGATCCGAAGATCCGCCAGGAAGTCCTCGGGCTGTCCACCCACTTCAACCCGGTGGACATCGTCTGCGCGCTCCGGGACCGGAACGGCGCGCCGTACGACCTCCAGCGCTTCGTGGACCCGTCGACCGTCTTCATCTCCAGCAAGTCGCACGAGGGCCAGCCGCTCAAGGCGCTGGAACGGCCCGGGCTGTGGAACGGAGCCATGGCGGGCTGGAACACGGTCTTCATCGAGGTGCCCGACGAGACCTTCGCGCCGGTGAAGTCGGTGCTCGACCTGCTGCGGCCCGAGCACCGCTAAACATCGCCCTGTGCTACGATTCAGCCCGGTTTTACGAACCCCTTTTGATGGGAGGAGGCATGGAGGCCTTGAAGCTGCCTGCGTTCAAGATGCCGGATTTGCCGCGCCCGACCCGCTGGGACTTCTTCGCGATCGGCGCGCTTCTCGTAGCTGTCGTCTTGTCTGGTGCGACCATTGCGATGCCCCGGCTCGCCAATGTGTTCATGATCGTCCAGCTCGTCGTGGCCTGTGTCGGCCTGATGCTGCTGGGCAAGACCGCCAAGGAGGGCACCTGGTGGGGCAATCTCGCGTCGATCGGCGCGCTGCTGCTCGGCATGGGCGGCACGCTCCTCGCCGCCGCCATGTGGGCCGCAGCTTAGCCGGGTAGCCGGCTGACATCCGTCCGGTCCGGCGCGGACGTAGTGTTCAAGGAAGCCGGCCCGGGGCCGGTCCGTCCCGAGAGGAGCGTGCCTTGAACACCGCAGCGACAACCTCTTCCCCCAAGAGCTCCGGCTCGCGGGGGAAGCTCGCCATCTACGCCGTGCTCGGCCTGGCCGTGCTGGCCCTCTTGATCTTCGGAGGCCGGAGCGCCGCCGCTTACGTACCGCGGTTCGCCGCCTGGGTCGAAGGTCTCGGGGTTCTCGGCCCCGTGGTCTTCATCCTGGGCTACGCGGTTGCCACCGTCGCCTTCATCCCGGGATCGGTGCTCACCCTCGCGGCCGGCGCCATCTTCGGGGTGGCCAAGGGGACGGTCTTCACCCTGGTCGGGGCCACGCTTGGCGCTTCGCTCGCCTTCCTGGTGGCCCGCTACCTGGCGCGGGGAGCCATCGAGCGCCGGATTGCCGGCAATCCCCGCTTTGCAGCCATCGACAAGGCGGTCGGCCGGGAAGGTTTCAAGATCGTCGCGCTGCTGCGACTCTCGCCGGTCTTCCCCTTCAACCTGCTCAACTACTCCCTCGGGCTGACCAAGGTCCGCTTCCTTCACTACTTCGCCGCCTCGGCCGCAATGCTCCCGGGCACGCTGCTCTATGTCTACTATGGAGCCGCGGCCGGCAGCCTGGCCTCGGCGGTAGGCGGGAAGACGGAGAAGGGGACCGGCGACTGGGTGGTGCTCGGCCTTGGGCTCCTGGCCACCGTGGTGGTCACGACCTACGTCACCCGCCTCGCGGGCAAGGCGCTGCGCCAGGAGATTGATGTCCCCGGACAAGAGAACAATCATGGTTGAGCCCGCGCTCGCTCTTTCACCCATCGAGCCTCCGGACGAGCACAACCTGCGCCTCCTCGGCAACGTCCACCCGCCGGCCTGGGTCAAC
>JANOCF010001074.1:0-2379 GCA_031412055.1 Holophagales bacterium
GGGCGAGCCAGGACCGGATGGTCTCCGCGTCCAGGGCCGGCGCCACGGACCTGCTCGCCACCTCGCGGGTATAGGTCTCGATGGCCTCGATCAGGCGGGTCCACAGCGGGCCGCGGGTCTCGGCCGGAAGCGTCAACATCGTCGTCTCTCCTCGTTGTTCGCTACTCATCTAACGGCCGCGCCAGATCTTCCAGCGGTCCACGACCTCGGAGCCGCGGACCACCAGGTACTCGTCGAAACAGGCCACCGTCAGGCACGAGTGGTTGGGCAGGATGCGCACGCGCGTGCCTACCTGCAGGTACGCACCGGGCGTGCTCAGAACGCCATGCTCCTGGGACAGCGACTCCAGCCGCATCCCGGAGCTGAGGACGCCCGCCTCGTAGTCCTCGAAGACCTCTCCCATACCCTGGTGATCCGGACGGGCGGGACGGGCCGGACCGGCATCCTTGGACATGACGAGCGCCCCGGCGTCGGTGACGCAGCGGTCCCGGTCCGGCTGGGACGAGACCACGCTGGCGAGCACGGTCACCGCGCAGTCGCGGACCGCGCAGGAGCCGAGGGCCGCCTGGGTGAAGTCGTAGAAGGCGTAGTTGCCCGGCCGCGCCTCGGTGACGCCGTCCAGGCTCTCGACCACCGACATCGCCGGGGTCGAGCCGACGCTGACGCCCGGAGTTTCGATTCCCTCCTCCCGCAGCCGGCCGGCGAACCCTGCCATGACGGCGCGCTCCTGGTCGGCGATGCCCGCAATGCCCGCGATCTCTTCCCGGCTGCCGTGGTACGCGTGTCCGGAGTGGGTCAGGATGCCGTCGAAGCGGAGACGCGAGGATCCGGCCAGGGCGCGAGCCAGCTCCAGGGCGCGGGGAGACTCGGGATCGACGCCCGCCCGGTGATAGCCGCAGTCGACTTTGAGCCAGACGTGAAGCGGCAGGTCCATGGCTTCCAGAGCCTGGACGGCCTCCGGCGAGTCCACCACCAGACGCAGAGTGATCCTCGCAGCCAGCTCGCGGACCTCCTCCAGCCGGGAGAGCTGGACCGGGAACGCCCAGGTGATGTCGTCGAACCCGTGATCGGCGAAGACCCTGGCTTCATGGAGAGTCGAGACCGCAATGCCGGAGATGCCCAGGGCGCGCTGCCGCTCGGCGACCTCCACGCACTTGTGGGTCTTGATGTGCGGGCGCAGGACGACCCCGAGCCGGGAGCAGCGCTCCGCCATGCGGCTCAGGTTGCGCTCCAGGACGTCGAGGTCGAGGAGCAGCGCGGGGGTCGGTACGCGTTCGAGGGACATCAGGGTCTCTCCCGGGAAGGGGGTAATCATAGAGTACGATGCCCCCCGGAGGCGACGATGACCCGATCTCTACCGCCCTGCCGCCGGACACCCAACTGCGTCTCGACGCAGACCAAAGACCCTGGCCAGTTCATGGAGCCGATCCTCTACTCCGGCCCCCTCGCCGCTGCCCGGGAGCGGCTCCTGGCCGTCCTGCGGGCGCTGCCGCGGACGCGGATCGTCCTGGAGGAGCCCGGGTATCTCAAAGCGGAGTGCCGGTCGCGGGTGTTCCGTTTCGTGGACGACGTGGACCTCCTCTTCGACGATCAGGCCAAGGTCATCCACTTCCGCTCGGCGGCGCGGCTGGGCCGCCGGGACTTCGGGGTCAATCGAGAGCGCATGGAAGAGATCCGGCGCCGATTCCAGGCATGAAGACCTGGGAGCTGCGCACCGCGATCCGCCTGCCCCGTCCGCGGGCCGAGGTCTTCGACTACTTCGGGGACGCGGGCAACCTCCAGGAGATCACCCCGCCCTGGCTGCACTTCCAGATCCTCACCCCGACGCCGATCCACATGCGTCCCGGCGCGCTGATCGAGTACAGGCTGCGGCTGCACGGCATCCCGATCCGCTGGAAGACCGCGATCACCGCCTGGGAGCCGCCGCTCCGCTTCGTGGACGAGCAGCTCAGCGGTCCCTACCGTCTCTGGAGGCACGAGCACACCTTCGAGGAGATCGAGGGCGGAACTCTGGCTGAAGACCGGGTCCGCTACGCCGTCCTCGGAGGGACGCTGGCCAACCGTCTCCTGGTGGCCCGGGACCTGACGAAGATCTTCCGCTACCGCCACCGGAAGCTGCAGGCCGCCTTCGGGCGGTGGCCCGGGGAAGACGAAGGCAAGGTGACGATCAAGGGTTGAGGCAGGCGACCGGATCGAGGAGAAAGGTCTGGAGAGCCAGCGACTGAACCTCCCGCCTCTCCTCCATCACTCCCCCGTGAATCAAAAGCAGGCGGTCCGCTCCCAGGACTTCCCCAGCTTTCTGGAGTCGGCCGAGCTTGTCCGGCCGGACCCGGAGGCTGGAACGGATCTCGTCGAGGAGAAGCACGCGAGGACGCTTCG
>JANOCF010001075.1:0-8460 GCA_031412055.1 Holophagales bacterium
TCCACCTTGCCGTTGGGCGTCAGCGGCAGCGCGGGCAGGATGACGAAGGCGGACGGGACCATGTACTCGGGCAACCGGCCGGCCAGCGACCGGCGCAGCTCGGGGACGAGGATCTCCTCTCCTCCCACGCCGCCCAGATAAGCCACCAGCCTGGGGCCGGCCGGGTCGGCGACAACCACGCACTCCCGCACCCCGGGAGACGCGAGCAGCGCGGCCTCGATCTCCCCAAGCACGATACGGAAGCCGCGGATCTTCACCTGATGGTCGAGGCGGCCCAGGAAGTCGAGCTCGCCGTCCGGCCGGAACCGGACCAGGTCGCCGGTCTTGTACATGCGGGCGCCGGGCTCGGCGGACGACGGATCGGGCAGGAAGCGCTCGGCCGTCAGGTCGGGACGCGCCAGGTAGCCCCGCGCCAGGGCCGGACCACCCAGGTAGAGCTCGCCTTCCTGGCCCTCGGGGACCGGCAGCAGATCGGCTCCAAAAACCTGGGCGGTCTCGCCGGGCAGCGGCACGCCGATGGTCGGCGCCTCCTCCGAGTCCCGCGGAACCCGCACCCCGGTCGAGTAGGTCGTGTCCTCGGAAGGCCCGTAAAGGTTGTAGACCGCCTGGGCGGAGGTGCCCGCATAGAGCTGGTCCACCAGCGGCCGCTTGAGCGCCTCGCCCGCCAGGTTGATGGTGCGCACGGACGGCGGAAAGCCGCCGGTCCGGACCAGCTCGCCGGCCGCGGAAGGGACCGTGTTGACCAGCGTCACCTCCCCGGCGGCCGGCAGATTGGGGAAATCCAGGGCGCTGTCCGCCAGGATGACCCGGCCTCCCCAGGAGAGCGGCACGAAGATCTCGAACACGGACAGGTCGAAGCAGATCGAGGTCGCGGCCAGGACGCCGGACAGCTCCCCGGCCGTGAACTGCTCGCGCGCCCAGCCCATGAGGTGCACGGCGGCTTCGTGCGGGATCGCCACGCCCTTGGGGCGGCCGGTCGAGCCCGAGGTGTAGATCAGATAGGCGAGGTTGGCGGGGGCTGGAAAACTCCCTCCCCTGCCCTCCTCCGCTTCGCGGGAAAGGGAGTCCCACAGCGATTCGTCGTCGAGGAAGAGGCGCTGGGCCCGGGTGTCGGGCAGGGCCGGGGCCGAAACCTTGTCGGTGAGGACGAGCGTGGCTCCGGCGTCCTCCAGCATGAAGCGCAGCCGCTCCCGCGGGTACTTGGGATCCAGGGGAAGATAGGTGCCGCCCGCCTCCAGCACGGCCAGCATGCCCGCCACCATCTCCGGAGTCCGGCGGGTGCAGATCCCGACGGGCACCTCGGGGCCGACTCCCATCGACCGCAGCCGGGAGGCCAGCCGGGACGCCCGGCTCGCAAGCTGGCCATAGCTCCAGCGGACCTCGCCCCAGACCAGCGCCTCGCGCTGCGGGTCGCTGGCCGCCTGGGCCTGGAAAAGTCGATGGAGCGTTGCTTCTTCGGACACGGCTGGACCCCTCCTTAGGGTCTATTCCTTGAGTGCTCCCAGAATGGCAAAGAGAGCCCTCCCAACTTGAGCCCCGCACCCAACCCCACTACCATCCACTGGAGAGAAAGGATCTCCATGGACCACACCGAAGACCCCAGCGCTCCCGAAGCGGTCGCCATCGTCGGCATGGCGGGCCGCTTCCCCGGCGCCCGCGACGTGGACGAGTTCTGGCGCAACCTGCGCGACGGCGTGGACTGCGTCCGCGATCTCACCGAGGACGAGCTGCTGGCCGCGGGCCACGACCCCGGGGAGATCCGCCAGCCGCATTACGTGCGGGCCGCCGCCCCCATCGCGGACGCGGACCTGTTCGACGCCGGCTTCTTCGGCTACGCCCCGCGCGAGGCCGAGGTCCTCGATCCGCAGCAGCGCGTGTTCCTGGAGACCGCCTGGGAGGCGCTGGAGTCGGCCGGCTACATCTCCGAGAGCTACCCGGGATGGATCGGGCTCTTCGCCGGCATGGCTTTTCCGGCCTACCTGCTCAACAACCTGCTGCCCAACCCCGAGGTGGTCGCCTCCGTCGGCGGCTTCCCGCTGATGCTCGCCAACGACCGCGACTACTTCGCCACCCGGGTCTCCTACAAGCTCAACCTTCGCGGCACCAGCATCAACATCCAGACCGCCTGCTCCACCTCGCTCGTGGCCGTCCACCTGGCCTGCCAGAGCCTGCTCGACTACCAGTGCACCCTGGCGCTCGCCGGGGGTGTCCGGATCTTCTCGCCGCAGGTCACCGGCTACCCCTACCAGGAGGGCGGCATCTACTCGCCGGACGGCCGCTGCCGCTCCTTCGACGCCGACGGCCGGGGCGCCCTGTTCAGCGAAGGCTGCGGCGTGGTCGTGCTCAAGCGCCTCTCGGAGGCGATCGCGGACGGCGACACCATCCACGCGGTCATCCGCGGCTCGGCCACCAACAACGACGGCTCCAACAAGGTGGGCTACACCGCCCCGAGCATCGACGGCCAGGCCGAGGTGATCGCCATGGCCCAGGCCGCGGCCGGAGTGGAGCCCGAGGCCATCTCCTATGTGGAGACCCATGGCAGCGGCACTCCCCTCGGAGATCCCATCGAGGTCTCCGCCCTCACCCAGGCGTTCCGCGCCGGAACGGACAGGACCCGCTTCTGCGCCATCGGCTCGCTCAAGGCCAGCGTCGGCCACATGGAAGCCGCGGCCGGCGTCGGCGGGCTGATCAAGGCGACTCTCGCTCTGAAGCATCGGCAGATCCCTCCCAGCCTGCATTTCCGGACGCCGAACCCGCGCATCGACTTCGACGGCGGCCCTTTCTTTGTCAATACGGAGTTGCGCGCCTGGCCCCGCCAGGACGGCCCCCGCCGCGCCGGGGTCAGCTCCTTCGGCATGGGCGGGACCAACGCCCACGCCATCCTGGAGGAGGCGCCGGAGCGCCTGCCCTCGGGACCCTCCCGTCCCGGACAGCTCCTGGTGATCTCGGCCCGGACCCCGGCCGCGCTGGAGGCGGCTACCGACCGTCTCGCCGCCTGGATGGAGGCCAATCCGGAGGCCCCTCTCGCCGACATCGCCTTCACGTTGCAATCCGGCCGCCGCACCTTCCCCCAGCGCCGCGCCCTCGTCTGCCACAGCCGGGAGGACGCGCTCGCCGCCCTCCGCGACCGCGACCCCCGCCGCCTCCTCGGCAGCACGCAGGAGCCCGCGGACCGCCCCGTAGTCCTGATGTTCCCGGGCCTGGGGGATCACTATGTGGACATGGGCCTCGACCTGTACCAGAGCGAGCCCGCCTTCCGCGAGGAGCTGGACCGCTGCGCCGAGATCCTCCTCCCCGAGGTCGGGCTCGACATCCGCGACGTCCTCTACCCTCGCGGAACGGACGCCCCGGTTGCCCCTCCTGAGAGCAAACCGGACCTGCGGGCCATGCTCGGACGCGGACCCGCGGTGGATGACGAAGCGACGCGGACGCTCAACCGCACCCGCTACACCCAGCCTGCCCTCTTCGCCGTGGAGTACGCGCTCGCGAAGCTCCTGGAGGAGTGGGGCTTCCGGCCCGCTGCCCTCGTCGGCTACAGCCTGGGCGAGTACGTGGCCGCGTGCGTGGCCGGCGTCTTCACCCTGGAGGACGCTCTTTCCCTGGTGGCGCGCCGCGCCCGGCTGATCGACGAGCTGGAGGCCGGGGCCATGCTGGCCGTGCCGCTACCCGAAGACGAGGCGCGGGCGCTCGCGGACACCCACAGTCTCTCGCTCGCGGCGGTCAACGGCCCCGGCCTGTCGGTGATTGCGGGGCCGGTTCCGGCGGTCGACGCGCTGGAGCGGGAGCTTTCCGGACGGGGGATCGCCGTCCGGCGCCTGCCCACCACCCACGCCTTTCACTCCGCCGTGATGGAGCCGCTGCGCGAGCGGATGACCGCGATGGTGCGGGAGCTGCGCCCGAGCCCGCCCCAGGTCCCCTACCTGTCCAACGTCACCGGCACCTGGATCACGGCGGACGAGGCCACCGACCCTGCCTACTGGGGCCGCCATCTCTGCCAGGCGGTGCGCTTCGGCCAGGCGCTCTCCGAGCTGCGGCGCGACCCGTCGCGCGTACTGCTGGAAATGGGCCCGGGTCTGGGCCTCACGACCCTGTCGCTGCAGACGGCTGATGCCGGAGATACCGAACCCGTCCTCGCCCTGCCCACCCTGAGGCCCTCCTACGACCGGCAGACCGACTCCGCCTTCCTGCTCGGCACCGTGGCCCGGCTGTGGCTCGCCGGCCTGCCCGTGGACTGGAGCGGCTTCTCGGGCCGCGAGGTCCGCCATCGCCTCCCGCTCCCGACCTATCCCTTCGAGCGCAAGCGGTATTGGATAGACCCGCCGGGCCAGCAGCGCTCCACTTCGTCACCCGGCGAAGAGTCTTCCGAAACCGCCGAGCCGCTGGCGCGCCACGAGCGTCCCAGCCACCTGCGCAATCCCTACGCGCCGCCGTCGAGCCCCGTGGAGCGCGGCCTGTGCGAGATCTGGCAGGAGCTTCTCGGCATCGAGAGCGTGGGCATCCACGACAGCTTCTTCGAGCTGGGCGGCCACTCGCTGGTCGCGCCGCGGATGGTGCAGAAGGCCGAGGAGACCTTCGGCGTCGACTTCCCGCTGAGCCACCTGTTCGAAGCGCCGACCGTGGCCGGGATGGCGGCGGCCATCGAGACCCTCCGGGAGCAGGGAGAGCTGATCGCGGCCCCTGTTGTCGATCTCGCGGCCGAGGCCGTGCTCGATCCGGAGATCCGGGCCGAGGGTCCCGCGCCCGACCCCGGCCGGATCGCCAACCCCCGCGAGGTGGTCCTCACCGGCGTCACCGGCTTCCTGGGATCGTTCCTGCTGCGCGAGCTGCTCCGCCAGACCGAGGCCCGGGTCCACTGCCTCGTGCGGGCGCGCAGCGCCGAGGCCGGGATGGAGAGAATCCGCCGCCAGCTCGCCAAGGCCGGAATTTGCAGCGACGATATGGCCGGCCGGATCGTGGCCGTTCCCGGCGATCTGGAGCAGCCGCGCTGGGGGCTTTCCGCGGAGGACTTCGACAGGCTGGCCGACCTTGCCGACGCGATCTACCACTGCGGTGCCTGGGTCAACTTCACCTACCCCTACAAGGCCCTCAAGGCCGCCAACGTCACGGCCACCGAGGAGGCGCTCCGCCTGGGCGGGCGCGGCAGGACCAAGCCGGTGCACTTCATCTCCTCGATCGCGGCGGTCTCCCCACAAGGAGTGCTAGGCGACGAGCCCGTGGTCCTGGAGGACGAGGACTACCCCACCACCGAGGGACTTTTCGCCGGCTACGGCCCGACCAAGTGGGTGTCCGAGCGACTCGTGTCCGCGGCGCGGGAGCGGGGCATTCCGGCCAACGTCTACCGTCCGGGAGTGCTCGCGGGAGACAGCCGCACAGGCTACGGCAACACCCAGGACATGGTCTGGAACCTGATCAAGGGCTCGGTCCAGCTCGGAGCGTCGCCGGAATACCACTTCACGCTGGACGTGGCGCCCGTCGACTATGTGGCCTCGGCGATCGTGCGCCTCTCGCTCCTCCCGGACCGCCTGAACAAGACCTTCCACTTCCCGAACCCGCGTCCCATCCCCTGGGGCGAGGTCTACGACTTCGCCCGCGCCTACGGCTACCCGATGCGCGAGCTCTCCTTCGAGGACTGGCGGTCCGAGCTGGTCGCCGCCATCCGCGCCGGAGCCGACAACGCGCTAGCCCCCTTCGCTCCCCTGCTGGAAGCCGCCGACGCCTCAGACACTGCCGAAGGCGCCTCCGAGCAGCCGCGGGAGCTGCGCTGGGACGACCGCAACACGCGCGCCGGGCTGGAGGGATCGGACATCGTCTGCCCGCCGCTCGCGCCCGAGCTGTTCCACATCTGGTTCGACCACTTCGTCCGCACCGGCTTCCTGCCGGAGCCTGCCGCGAAGTCCGGGATGGTAGGAGCGGGCGGAACCGAAGTCAAGGCAAAACACGACTGAAAATTCACGTCACCGCACGAGATACATGCGGTCACCTTCGTAATCTTCCTGAAAAGGCCTTACGGAGGATCTCCGATCCTGCATAATCAACCCCGGCACGTTCCTAACCGCGCACAACGAAGGCTCGGCGAGCATTTCCTGAACGCACGGAAACATTCGCTACGGCTTCGTGAGCACAACCGGGCGCCGGTGAAGCATTCCGAAGGCGAAGTGGACATCCTCCCGAGGCTCGGGAGCCTTCCGCTTCGAGGGTGGAAGGTTCCGCTGCGCGAAGCGATCGGTTCCCGAGGGCTGGGGAAGGTCTCCGATCCCTCGCGGAATGCGTTCTGCTGGCCGCGGAATGTTCGGTGAGCGTCAGGAAATGTTCGGTGCGTCCTCCGGAATGGTTCCGGAAGGCTCCGTAGTGCACGGAGCGGACCGCGCCAGTTCTTTGAAATTCGATGTAACCCACCACGCTGCCCCGGCGCGAACCGAGCGCGGGCAGCGAGAGGCCGGGGCCTGCCTTGGGCACGCAGGTCCCCGGTCACCCGCCTTTTAGACACGCCGCTGAACGGCGCGGACGTCCTCCCGCGACTTATTGATTGGGCGCAGAGAGCTCACTGATTGAGACGTAGTATCCGTCCGGATCCCGGAGTGAGAGCTCCCTTGTTTGCGTGTTCGGGTTCACGTGAGGCTCCTCTTCGAGCCGGGTGACGAGAGTCCGGGCCCTCTCCAGTGCCATGTCGAAATCGTCGACGCGGAAGAACAAGAGCAGCCCGTTGCCAGGTGGAACCTTGTCGGGGCTCATCAAGGATGGATGCTCGTGCGCGCCCCACTGGTGGAGGCAGAGCAAGACGGTTGCATCCGTGTCCAGGATCTGACCGAAGTGGTCGTGGGCCGGAGGCGTCTCGGGCTGGCCAAAGAGCGACTGGTACCATTTGAAGCTGCCCGGAACGTCGCTGACGCCGATGATCGTCCATGTGCGTTTCATTGCATCTCCGCTGTCGGCCTCAGGTTCTACTGGTCGAGCTAATCGAGAGCATCTGAAACAAGGTACTCATGGACTGGTGACCGCGAACGATACGCCGCAAGCTCTGCTGCCGAGCAGGTCAGCCGAGTTTTACCCCACCTACTCACCCTCTCCTCGACTACAGAAAAGCAACGGCGAAACCTACGGATAGCATCCAAAACCAGATCTAATTGCACCCACTGGACAGACTGCTCTCCTTGCTTGGCAGCAAAGTTTTAATAGCCTGTCCTCATAATTACCTATCCGGGGCTTCGCGACGTCCGGTTGACTGAAGGTTAGGCCTCACGGATGTGATGACACAGTTGAGCGTTTGGGCGACTCATCGTCATTGCGCTGAATAGGGTAGATGCAGAAGAATTCCCCGGTTGTATCGGTTGCGGCCTTGCAATCAACTCTCGGGGTCATACTGGAACTCGCGGAGCTCCTGCGAGCAACGGCAGGCTTTGGCGATTTTCGCGGCCCATTGGATGGCTGCTTCACGAGAAGGCAGTTCCAGGACACAGAATCCGCCGTCGAACTCTGGTCTGTGTGTAGGTTTCGTTCATGGCTGTGCCGTCTGCAGCGACCATCAGCGGCGCGACTTCTTCGTTGATGCCACCACCGAACACGTAGACGCCGGCATCCTTCGCCTCGCGGATGACGATGTGTGCTGCTTCACTGACAGCAGCCATTTCTTCGGCGGGAACGTCCATCGACGGTCCAGGGAAAGAAACAAGATACTTCGTCATCGTTCAATTCTCCGCGCGCGCCTCGTTGTTGGGTGTGAGGCCTAACGTGATCGAATTAAGCGGCGCCCCTGAAAGGCCACTGCCGCTCCTCGAAGCCCAGGTCACCCAAATGCCTCCGCCGCTGATGGCGCCTCAGGCGTCCGCTTGAATGAGCGGGTTCGGCGGCCCTGCTACTAAGTCACCGAGCTGCCCAAGGCGGTACAACGCAATCACGTATACATACGCCTGAGTTGTACTCTTAAGGCGTCTCTCATAGTACCTCCCAAAGCAAGGCCCTATGAGCAACAAGGATATTATACCCTCAATTATTAACCCATTAACCAGCAAAATTACACCAGCCAAGGAGAAAACTATGAGCAGGCTACGAAAGAACTTCGAGTCCGCCTCCAACTCGTGAACATGCCCTGCCGCAGATGGAAAAATCGCCGTCAGGATAGCGCGAGACCATTGAAAAGTACTAACTGCCTTGTTCTCATCGCCAATCAAAAGAGAAGTCCGGATCTTTGTCGCGCATTGGTACGCACTTTCGTTGGTATATGGGTTTCGTTTCGCCCTTATTCGATCATATAAGGGGTCGATGTATGCTCCGCAGAGAAATATCAAGTGCCCCAGGAAGTACGACGCCACCAAGAAGGCAACCCACTTACCCGCTTCAGTGTCAGGCACAGGTATCACCGTGCCCAAGACGGAGATCCCCAACAATGGCTCAAGAAGCGCGGCAGCCACTGCGCCTGGGACAGGAATCGAGAAGAAGGAAATAATTCCGACGTAGAAATCG
>JANOCF010001076.1:0-2128 GCA_031412055.1 Holophagales bacterium
ACGATCCGGGCAACGTCGACGGCAAGGTCCACTCGCACCGCTTCCCGGGCGCGAACACGGCCCTGCCGCACGTCAACCAGGACGCGAAGCAGATGGAGGCCACGGAGAAGTTCCTCAAGTCGGGCTTCATCACCGTGGACATCTTCGCGGCCTCGCCCGTGGAGGAGACCGGCGAGACGCAGATGATCCGCCGCTCCAGCCCCCAGGGGCCGAAGCTCATGTCGTCCTTCGCCGTGGGCGAGGAGGCCGAGCAGGGCGGAGAGTTCTTCATCCGCGAGGTCGGCAAGGTCGCGGCGCCTCTCGACCGGGCGAATCCCGTGCTCGAGCCCGGCTCCACCGCCCGGGTGGACGTCGTCGTTCGCACCCGCGCCATCGGCCACTTCTTCCCCGGGGGCACGGTCGACGCGTTCGACGTCTGGCTGGAGCTGCAGGCTCGCGATGCCGACGGGAAGATCGTGTTCTGGAGCGGACAGGTCGAAGAGAACGCGGACGGCACCAAGGGGCCGGTCGAGGCCGGAGCGCACTTCTACCGCTCCTACCAGCTCGACGGCGCGGGCAACCCGATCGACAAGCGCAACGCCTGGCAGTCGCGCAGCGTGCTCTACGTGCGCCTGATCCCGCCCGGCGCCGCCGACGTGGCCCACTACCGGATCAAGATCCCCGAGAACGCCCGCGGCCCGCTGACCCTGACGGCCAAGCTGAACTACCGCAAGTTCGCGCACTCCTACACCCAGTTCGCCTACGCCGGCCAGCCCAAGCCCGGGCAGTCGCCGGATCTGGTCTCGGCCCACCACAACAGCCAGGAGTGGTCGTTCGACCCCGCCAACATCCCGGCCAACGTCTCCGGCAAGATCAAGGACCGGATCCCCGATCTGCCCATCGTCACCCTGGCCACCGACGAGGTTCGGCTGCGTGTCGGAAAGGGCAAGACCGAATGGCGGCCCATGGTGGCCAAGGAAGACCGGGAGCGCTGGAACGACTGGGGGATCGGCATGCTCCTCCAGGGCGACCTCAAGGGGGCCGAGTACGCCTTCAACAAGGTCACCCAGGCCGAGCCCGGCTACGCGGACGGCTGGGTCAACGTGGCCCGCGCTCTGATCCGCGAGGGCCAGGTGGAGCAGGCAAAGCCGTACATCGAGAAGGCCCTGTCCATCGACGGGAGCCTCGGCCGCGTCCACTTCTTCAAGGCCATGATCCAGAAGGCGGACGGCGACTACGACGCGGCCCTCAAGTCGCTGCGCACTGTCGAGGCCAAGTACCCGCGCGACCGCGTGGTCCTCAACCAGATGGCCCGCATCCTGTTCCTGAAGCGCGAGTACAAGGAGGCCTTGAAGGTCCTCGAGCGCGTCGGCTCCGTCGACCCCGAAGACCTGCAGATGCACTACACGGCCATGCTCTGCTGGCGGGCCCTGGGCAACCAGGAGATGGCAGGACGCGAGGCCAAGCTGTTCCGGCGCTTCAAGGCGGACGAGTCGGCGCAGGCCATCACCGGCGAGCGCCGCCGGATCAGTCCCGAAGACAACAACGAGCGGCAGCCGATCCACGAGCATGAAAGCGTGCCGGCCGACAAGCTCTCCCCGGCGATCCCTGAAGACGCCACCGTCGCTGCGAGCGGAGGTTGATCGCGTGAAGCGTGCGTTGGCTCTTTCGACCCTACTGCTGACTGGGATCTTCACCATTGCGGACGCCCAGCCGCCCGTCAGGCCTGCCGTCGCCCCCGGCGTCCGTTTCGCCGACGCCACCGCGGCCGCGGGCATCAAGTTCGTCCACAACAGCGGCCGCGCCGGCAAGAAGCTTCTGCCCGAGACCATGGGTGCGGGCGTCGCCCTGTTCGACGCCGACGGCGACGGCTGGCTCGACATCCTGTTCGTCAACGGCCGCAACTGGAAGCCCGGCGCCCGCAAGTCGCTCCAGACCCTCTACCGGAACAACGGCAACGGCACCTTCGCGGATGTCACCCCGGGGAGCGGCCTCGGCGTCGAGCTGTACGGGATGGGCGCGACCGTCGGGGACTACGACAACGACGGCAAGCCCGACGTCTACCTGACCGCGCTCGAAGGCGACCGCCTCTTCCGCAACGTCAGTACCGTCGGGGGTACCGGCAAGCTCAAGTTCCAGGACGTGACCG
>JANOCF010001077.1:0-5043 GCA_031412055.1 Holophagales bacterium
CGTCACCGAGGCGCGGCCGGGCAACTACGCCTTCTACGACTTCACCCAGGCGGCCCTCGGCTCCTGCGCGGTCCGCGACTGCGCGGTGACCGTGCTCGCTAGCGTGGTCTCGTCCCAGCCGGAGCGCGAACGGTGCGTCACCGACGCCGGGGCGCTCGTCATGTCCAAGGATGCCGGTCCGGCCCGTCGGGATCACCAGGGCATGGGAGAGGTCTTTGAAGACTACGAGGCGGGCGTCCTCAGCTCGGGGATGCGGCTGGAGTCGCTGTCCCAGGAGCATGGCGTTCTGAGCACGCCCGGTGCATACCTGCCCGTGGGCACGCGGGTTCGCATCCTGCCCAACCATTCCTGCCTGACGGTGGCCTGTTTCGACGAGTACTTGGTGGTCCGCGGCTCCGAGGTCGTGGACCGCTGGAAGATCTGGCGCGGCCGATGACTGGCGCGCGCGAAGAGGGGAGACAACGATGTTGACGCTTCCGGCCGAGACCCGCGGCCCGCTCTGGACCCGCCTGATCGAGGCCATCGAGACCTATACCCGCGAGGTGGCGAGCAGGTCCGTGGCGCCGGCCCTGGACGCGGAGACCATCCGGTCCTGGCTCGCCCCGTTCGACTTCGGCCAGCCCGTCGAGCCGCTGGAGGCGCTGGACTTCGCGGTCCGCGGGCTGTGGCAGCACCAGGTGCACACCCCGCACCCGCGCTACTTCGGCCTGTTCAACCCCGCGCCCTCCACCATGAGCATCGCCGGCGACACCCTGGCCGCCGCCTTCAATCCGCAGCTCGCGGCCTGGAGCCACAGCCCGTTCGCGGCCGAGGTGGAGCAACACCTGGTGCGCGCCTTTGCCGAGCGCTTCGGCTACGACCCGGCCCGCGCCGAGGGGACTTTCACCTCGGGAGGCGCCGAAGCCAATCACACGGCCCTGCTCGTCGCCCTGACCCGCGCCTTCCCCGAGGTGGGCCGGCGCGGCATGCTGGCCCTGCGCAGCCAGCCCGTGCTCTACGTCTCGCCCGAGGGACACCACTCGATCCTCAAGGCGGCCCGTCTCTCCGGGATCGGCGCCGAAGCGGTGCGCGAGGTGCGGGTCGACGCGTCCCTGCGCATGCTCCCCGACGACCTCCTCGCCCGCATCCGGGAGGACCGGGAAGCCGGGTGCACCCCATTCATGGTGGTGGCCACCGCGGGCAGCACCGGGGCGGGGGTCATCGATCCGATCCTCGACATCGCGCAGATCGCGGACGAGGAGGGGCTCTGGCTGCACGTGGACGCGGCCTGGGGCGGCGCCGCGATGCTGGTCCCCGAGATGCGCCCCCTGCTGGAAGGGATCAACCGCGCCAGCTCCATCACCTTCGACGCCCACAAATGGCTGTCCGTACCGATGGGGGCCGGCCTCTACCTGACCCGCCATCCCGGGCTCCTGGAGCGGACCTTCCGGGTGACCACGGGCTACATGCCCAAGGATGCTGCCGGCCTGCCGGTAGCCGACCCCTACGCCCACTCCATGCAGTGGTCGCGGCGGTTCATCGGCCTCAAGGTCTTCCTCTCCCTGGTAGTGGCCGGCTGGGAGGGGTACGAGGCGGCGATCCGCCACCAGACCGCCATGGGGGATCTCCTCCGGCAGCGTTTGCAGGAGGAGGGCTGGGTGATCGTCAACGACACGCACCTGCCGCTGGTCAACTTCGTGGACGGCAGCCGCGAGGGGCGCTCCCCGGCCTTTCTGGACGGGGTGGCCGGCGACGTAGTCGGATCGGGCGAGGCCTGGATCAGCACGGTGAACTTGAGGGAGGCCGGCCCGGCGCTGCGCGCCTGCATCACCCACTTCGGGACCGGGCCGGAAGACCTGGAGGTGCTGATCCGGGCCCTGGACCGGGCGCGCTCGCGGCATTCTCCGGAGGCCGTAAACACCTGATCGACCGCCTGACCGACCCTCCCGGGGGGTTTGGTCCGGGGGGTGGAGGCTGCTAAGCTTCCGGAAAGTGTCCCGCCTTGCGCGGCCATGACACTTATGAAGGAGAACGCACCCGCCGGGGGTCCCGGCGGTGAAGCTTTTTGAAGGAGAGCTACGATGAGCTGGGAAGACCGCGAAGACACTACGATCTACAAGGTGGTCGTCAACCACGAAGAGCAGTACTCCATCTGGCCCGCCCACCGCGAGAACCCGCTGGGCTGGAACGACGTCGGCAAGTCCGGCCCGAAGCAGGAGTGCCTGGACCACATCAAGGAAGTCTGGACCGACATGCGTCCGCTCTCCCTGCGCAAGAAGATGGAAGAGATGGAGCGGCAGAAGCAAGCGGCTCCCGAGGCGAACTAACCCTCTGTGAGACCGACCACTCCACCTTCTGAGCGGTGGCTCGCCTACCGCGAGGCGAACCCGCGTGCGCGAGTGCGGATGTTCTGCTTCCCGTATGCCGGGGGCGGGGCGTCCGCGTATCGCGGCTGGGCGGCCACGCTGCCTGCGGACGTGGAGGTCTGCCCGGTGCAGCTTCCCGGACGGGAGAGCCGCCTGCGCGAAGCGCCGTTCGAACGCCCCGAGGCGCTGATCCAGGCCATCCTCGAGGGGATCCAGCCGTACCTGAAGGACCTGCCGTTCGTGTTCTTCGGGCACAGCATGGGGGCGATGATCAGCTTCGAGCTCGCGCGGGAGCTCCGCCGCCGCGGCCAGACGATGCCCCTGCATCTGTTCGTGTCGGGCCGGCGGGGACCGAACATCCCGGACGAGGACGAGCCGATCCACGACCTGCCCGAGCCGGAGTTCATCGAAAAGCTGCGGGAGCTCAACGGCACGCCGGAGGAGGTCCTTCAGCACGCGGAGCTGATGAAGCTGCTGATCCCGGTCCTCCGGTCCGACTTCGCGGTCAACGAGACCTACACCTACGCGCGGGAGGAGCCCCTGGACATCGGGATCTCCTGCTTCGGCGGTCTCGGCGACAAGGAGGTCAGCCGCGACCAGTGCGCCGCCTGGAAGGATGAGTCCCGCGGCCGGTTCCGGCTGCGCATGCTGCCGGGCGACCACTTCTTCATCCACAGCGCCAAGGACATGGTTCTCGAGGCGGTGGCCCGGGATCTCGCCGAGGTCCTCGCTCAGACGCCCCCCCAGCGGATCGGGTGAGCGGCTTCCCTCCCAGATCTCCCACCGGTCTGCGCCTGTCGCCGGGGGAGATCCACGTCTGGTCCGTCCGCCTCGATCCGCCCGCCGAGCGGGTCGAGGCTCTCGGCCGTTCCCTCTCGTCCGACGAGTGGGAACGCGCCAACCGCTTCCGCTTCGACAAGCACCGGCGCCAGTACGTGGTCGGGCGCGGAGTCCTGCGCACCCTGCTCGCCACCTACCTGGGAACGCGGCCCGAGCTGGTCAGCTTCACGTACGGCCCTCGCGGCAAGCCGTTCCTCGCTTCGCAGGGCGATCTTTTCTTCAATCTCTCCAACTCGGACGAGATGGCCCTGGTCGGCCTGGTGCTGGGCCGGGAGATCGGCGTGGACATCGAGTACCTGAAGCCGATGCCGGACTGCGAGCAGATCTCCGAACGGTTCTTCTCCGAGAGCGAGAGGGAGGTGCTGCGGCGGATGCCGGCGGAGGTCAAGGAAGAGACCTTCTTCAACTGCTGGACCCGCAAAGAGGCCTACCTGAAGGCGGTTGGAGAGGGGCTGGCCGCTCCGCTGGACTCCTTCGACGTCACGCTCGCCCCGGGTGAGCCGCCAAGGATGCTCACCCTCAAGGGCGACGCGGCGGTGGCGTCACGCTGGCACTTCGAGCACCTGAAGCCGGCGCCGGACTACATCGGCGCCATCGCGCTGGAGCGGCAGGGCGAAGAGGAGCCGTGGCGGATGGAGACCTGGAGCTTCCCGTAGCCCTACCAGTGAGACTCCTCCAACGCCGCCTCTGCCTCCGCGGCTGCCATACCCGGCTCCGATCCGCGCAGCCATAGCTCCAGCCGCGCCCGCTGCTCCTCGGTAGCCGCGGGATCGATCTCCAGGTTCCACTTCAGGGTCGGTTCCTCGCGGAACAGCACGGGCAGGCGCGTCAGCTTCTCCCGGCGGGCGACGAGCAGCGTCTCCTGCTGGCCGGGCCGGTAGGCTTTGAGACGATCCTTCCAGCCCTCGGGCAGGACCCGGAAGTCGCCCAGGGCCAGGATCTCGTCTCCGACGTTGACGCCCGCCTCGAACCCCGGGGTCCCCCGCTTGACCTGGGTCACCATCAGGCGCCCGGTCTGGATCTCCGTGTCGATCCCGAGCCAGCCGGGGGTCTCCTCTTGGGGATCGGACTTTTTCTCGTCCTCCCCGTTCTCCTCGTCGCTCTCCACGAAACGCAGGCCGTACCAGTCGAGCGCCTCGGTGTAGTCCAGCTCCCCGGTGCTCTCCAGGGCGTGCGCCAGCCAGGGGTCGAGATCGGTGCCGGCGACCTCCTCGAAGAGGCTCCGCATCTCGTGCGCCTGGAACCCCCGCTCGCCCGAGAAGCGCGGCCAAGCCAGGCGCAGGACGTCGTCCAGGCTGCGCCGGCCGCCCGTGGCGTGCCGGATCCGGGCGTCCAGCAGGAAAGCGGTCACCGACCCCTTGGTGTAGTAGCTGACCGCGGTGTTGTTGGTGTTCTCGTCCCGCCGGTAGTACTTGATCCAGGCGTCGAACGACGCGGCTTCCAGCGGCTGGACCAGCCGGCCGGGCGTGGTCTGCAGGGCCTCGATCTGTTTGCTCAGCCGCTTCAGGTACTCGTCCCGCGTGAACAGGCCGGCACGGTGGACGAGCAGGTCGTCGTAGTAGGAGGTCACCCCTTCCGCGAACCAGAGGCTGGGCGTGTAGGTCTCCGTCTCGTAATCGAACGGACCGAGCTCCGCCGGGCGCAGCCGCTTGACGTTCCAGGCGTGGAACAGCTCGTGGCTCGCCAGCGACAGCCAGTCGCGGTAGCCCTCCCGATGCGGGACTTCCACCGGCTCGTCATGAGCACGCAGGAGTCCTTGTGCTCCAGTCCTCCTCCGCCCTCGGTGATGAGGTTGAAGAAGATGTAGCGCTCATAGGGGAGGCCGCCCCAGAAGGCGGCCTGCTCGCGCACGATCCGC
>JANOCF010001078.1:0-2739 GCA_031412055.1 Holophagales bacterium
CGCGCTCTACGGATTCCCCGAGTCGCACGCCGCGAGCTTCGCGTTGATCGCCTACGCCAGCGCCTACCTCAAGTGCCACCACCCCACGGCCTTCACGCTCGGCCTGCTCAACGCCTGGCCCATGGGCTTCTACCACCCCGCGACTCTCGTGAAAGACGCGCAGCGGCACGGGGTGGAGATCCGGCCGGTGGACGTCCAGCGCTCCGGCTGGAGATGCCGCTGGGAGGACCGCGAGGTGGCCGAGGGGGCGAGGAACCCCAGGACCGGAGAGGCTCCCGCGACGGGAGCGATCCGCCTGGGCTTCAAGTTCGTGAAGGGTTTGCGCCACAAGGCGGGGATCGCCCTGGAGCGGGAGCAGGCGCGGGAGCCCTTCGCGGACGCCGAGGACCTGGTGCGCCGCTGCGACCTCCACGAAGATGAGCTTCAGACCCTGGCCGCGATCGGAGCGCTCTCCTCGTTCCAGCTGACCCGGCGGGGAGCTCTCTGGCAGGTGGCCCGCTTGTCGAAAGATGCCGGACCTCTCCTCGACCGTCTGCCGGATCTGGAGCCCTCTCCTCTGGCCGAGATGTCCGATGTCGAGGAGACCCGGGCCGACTATGCAGGCGTGCAGCTCACCCTGGGTCCGCACCCGCTCTCGTACATGCGGGAAACGCTCAACGAGAAGGGGGTGACCACGTCCGCCGGCCTGGAGAGGCTGCAGAACGGCGACCGCGTCCGCACGGCCGGCTCGGTGATCGTCCGCCAGCGGCCCGGCACGGCCAAGGGCCTCCTCTTCATCACCCTGGAGGACGAGACCGGCATGTCCCAGGCCGTGGTCTCCCCCGACCTCCTCCAGAAGCACCGCAAGCTCATCGTGGGCTCCCCCGGCCTGATCGTAGAGGGAGTCCTCCAGAAGCGGGACGGGACGATGTCGGTGAAGGGAGAGCGGTTCTGGTCGCTCAAGAAGCTTGTGGCGGTGCCGAGCCATGACTGGAGGTAGAATCTTGATCACGTCCTTATGGTATCCACGATTCTGACTCTCACGACCCGCCAGCTCAACCGCGCCCTGCTCGCGCGGCAGATGCTGCTCTCCCGTGAAGCGACTCCGGTCCTCTCGGCTGTCGAGCGGCTCGTCGGCATGCAGGCGCAGGTAGCCCGCCCTCCATTCGTGGGACTGTGGACACGCCTGGAAGGCTTTCGCCGCGACGATCTTCTCGATGCGCTGCGGAATCGCGAGATAGTTCGCGCGACGATGATGCGCGCCACGTTGCACCTGATGACCGCCGCCGACTACAAGAATTTTCGGGGCGCCATCCAGCCGGCGCTTGCCAAGGGCATGCAGTCGATTCTGCGCGATCGGACGCAAACCTTTGATATCGCCAATCTGGAGACCAAAGCACGCGCGTTCTTCGGAGGCGCGCCGCAGACCTTCGACGCCCTCCGGAAACATCTGAAGGCGCGGGATCCGGAAGCCGACGAGCGCGCGATGGCCTACGCGATCCGCACCCACCTACCGCTCGTGCAGGTACCGACCGAGACGCAGTGGGGGTTCCCCGCCGCCGCGGACTTTGCGATCGCCGACGATTGGCTTGGAGCCAAGATCTCCACAGAACCCAAACCGGCTCACGAACTGGTACGGCGCTATCTCGCGGCGTTCGGTCCCGCGACGCCCGGGGACGCCCAGGCGTGGTCGGCGCTGTCCGGCCTGCGCGAGGTCTTCGAAGAGCTACGCCCCACTCTCGTGACCTTCCGCGACGCTCGGAAGCGCGAGCTGTTCGATCTCCCGAACGCGCCGCGCCCCGAGGAGGACACGCCAGCCCCAGTCCGCTTCCTGCCCGAGTTCGACAACCTGGTGCTGGCCCATGACGATCGCACGCGAGTGATCGCCGACGAGCACCGCCCCCGGGTCACGCTCAAGAATCTCCAGGTACTCGCGACGTTCCTGGTCGACGGCTTCGTAGCCGGAACCTGGAAGATCGAACGAAAGAAAAAGGCCGCAGCCCTGATCCTCGAGCCCTTCGGCAAGCTCGCCAAGAAAACGATCACGGAGCTGGAAAAGGAAGGCGATAAACTGCTTCGATTCGTCGAGGAGGATGCGGAGATGAGAGAAGTGCGGTGCGCCTCATGAAGTCCATCTTGCTGGTGTTTGCGCTGATCGTTGGGCTCGGGATCACTCCTGTCCGCGCTCAGAGCCCCAACCCCTTGGAACCCATTGCCTCTCTCGCGGACGGCACCTGGATTGGCGAAGGAAAGTGGCCTGACGGCTCGCCCCTGCGCGTCGAGAATAAATTCTTCTGGGGGGCGACCCAACGCGTCCTGCACTTCGACTGCTACGACCTCACCGGAAAAGAACGGAAGCTGCTCTACGAGGGAATGCTCTTCTTCGACCCGAAGCGCGGCAAGGTGGTCCAGTGGAACTTCAAGCCGACGGGTGAGGCCACTGAAACCGTGATCACCGAGTTCAACAGCACCGGATACGAGGTCAAGGGCGACACCACGTGGTCGATCATTCGTTACGGCGGAGCGAATGAGTTCCACTGGGAGCTGCGGGTGCCGGAGGGCAAGGAGTGGAAGGCGATTCTGAATGCGACCTATCGGAGAACAAATCCTTGAACAACGATTGGGGACTTTCTCTCCTAGTCTGCTGCACGATGAAGTGAACCTCCCTGCCGTCAAACTGCCCTACAACCCTGCCTCCGCGCTTACAAGGGTCAGGAAATGCCGGAGGGCTTCCACTCCGCGGCGATACTCCTTCTGGAT
>JANOCF010001079.1:0-3735 GCA_031412055.1 Holophagales bacterium
GACGCTCCCAGTCCCTCTACGACACCGCTGGGCAGGCCACGGGGACGGCGGGGCGTCTCCGCAGCGGCAATACCGTTGCAAATGCTCTCTGACCTTCGGCATCATGATCTCCCGGCCGGCTACCCCAAGTAGGGCCGCACCGCCGCCTCGAAGGCTTCGTAGTCGCGCGCACCCACGAACATCTCCCGCACCGTCCCGTCCCGGTCGATCACGAAGCTGACCGGGCGTCCCGCTACTTCGAGCCAGCCGAGCGACTCCGCGTAGACGTTCATGGTCGAGAGCGGCTGCTCCTTCGTATACGCCTGCAGCGTGTCGCGGGGCTCGTCGGAGACCGTCAGCACGACAACCCCGCGGTCGCGGTAGGCCTCCTGGAGACGGTCCAGCTCCGGCATCTCCTTGCGGCAGGGCGGGCACCAGGTCGCCCACAGGTTCAGCACCACCACCTGTCCCCGGAGATCCTGGAGGCGGTGCGGCATGCCGTCCGAGACCCCGGAAAAGGCGAGGTCCCCGGCCGGCTTCCCGACCACGGCGTGCATACGCTGGACGTCGGCAAGCAGCGGCCGCATCGGGCCAAGCAGCAGGAACATCGCGAAGCCGTGGGCGAGCGTCCCCAGCAGGAGAGCGACCGAGAGCGCGCGCGCTCTCCATCCCTCGGGCACCAGGAAGCGCCGGCCCCTCCCAAGACGCCAGATCGTCACCAGGGAAAGGAGAATCACAACCCCGACGGCGGCCGGTCCCCACTCCGCCACGAGGATGAGATTGCCTCGACTGTCTGCATCACGGTCCACCTCCAGGTCTTCTTGAATCCACTACGATGGAGGAATTCTAAAGGTTCCCGGCCGGTAGCTTTCGCGGCCGATCCCGTAGCGAAGCATCTCCTGTCCGAAAAGATCGACGCGGTCCCGCAGCCTTTCGCCGAGCCGCTCGGCGACGCGGATGGAGGCGTGGTTGTCCGGGTGGATGAGGCTGATGATGCGGTCTTTCTTCCAGACCGTGAAGGCGTGGTCCAGGGCAGCTAGCGCGCCCTCGGTGGCGTAGCCGTTTCCCCACCAGGTCCGCGCCAGGGTCCAGGCGAGCTCCAGGCCGGGCCAGCCTTCGGGCTGGGCAAAACCGATCAATCCGGTGAATGCTCCCGTCTCCCGGTGCTCCACCGCCCAGATGCCGAGGTCTCCGAGCTGCCAGTGCCCCATGAGAAAGGCCAGGTGCCGCCAGGACCGTGCTCGGTCCCAGGGTCCTCCGCCACCCATGTAGCGCGCCACTTCAGGGTCCGCTTTCAGCTCGGCGTAGTGGTCGAAGTCGCTCTTGCGGAACGCTCGCAGAAGCAGCCGTTCCGTCGCGAGCGTCGGTATTTCCGTCGAGTCCATGCCTGGGATTCCTCCTTCGTCGGCGCGAGGCGGATGGCCCCGCTGGAAGGCGAGTCTGGCAAGGACCGGATGGCAAGAGCGTAGTTTTCGGAGACCGCGATCAGCACGTGACCGCGTGCCGCGCGGATACGGCCGGTTCCGGCAGCATTGCGGACGGTCCGGGAAGCGAACCGGACGGTCTGTGAGCCTTCGTGGACGGTTCGACCCGCGGCTCAGACCGTCCGGGACTCGGCAAGGACCGTCCGAATCGGTTCCCGGACCGTCCGTATCGCGGACCGGATGATCCACGCCTCTTCGCGAACCGTCCGCGCCGAGTAACGGACGGTCCGACCCGCTTCCGGGGTCGTCCGTATCTCTTCCCGAACCGTCCGTATCGTGGGTTAATCCGGGGATTTCTTGCCGTAGGTGGAGCGGCGGCGTGGTCCGGCGGTCTTGATCCTGGGTCGGCGCGTCTCGGGCACGTCCGTGGCGAGCCCGAGCTTCTTGAGCTTTGTCTTGAGTCCGTTGCGGGACATGCGGAGGAGGCGCGAGGTCTCCGTGATGTTGCCGCCCGTCTGCGCGAGCGCGGCGGCGATCAGCTTGCGATCGTAGGCGTCCAGCGCGCCCTCGTATCCGCCGTTGGCGAGCTGGTCGGGAACGGGCGGAAGGTCCGCGGGCTTCGTGCTTTCCACCGGCCGGGCGGGCTGCTCCTGGACGCTGGGTATCGCGATCTCGATTGCCTGGCTGATGGGCAAGCCAGCGGCCGGAACGCTCCAGTGACGCAGAGTGTAGAGACGCACCTCGAGGATCTTGCCAACGGTCACGGCTTGGGCCTTGACCTGGGTGAGAAGCTCTTCCCAGACCTGTCTCATCTGGGAGTGACAGAAGGGTGTGTCGAGCAGGTTCGAAGCTTCATTACACAGATCGACAGCCTTCGCCAAAGCGCCTCGCTTGTGAAGCGATTCAAACAGCGTCAAGGTATGAATGAAGGCATTCTTGTAGAGCCCTTCTTCGAGATCAGCTTTGATCAATTCCCGAAAAGCCTTCTCGGATTCACGGGCATAGCCGAAGGAATCCAGTAAGCGAGCCTCCAAGTATCCGACAATGTCGAGGTGGTTCCGCTGCCCCCTGAGCTGGTCATACAGTGGCCGGGTCGCCTCAAAGCTCCGGAGAGCCTGTGCCGGACGCTTCAAGTCGATCAGGCAGGCGGTGATGATGCTTCTCGCCAACATTTCCAGTCGAGCGTTCTTTGACGACAAAATCTTGAGCGCTTCATTAGCTCGGCTGATGGCGGATTCGAACCGGGCAGCGGCCATCAGCGTTCCAGCTTCTTTCACTGCCACACTCGCGAGGCCCGCGGAGTCCTGGCGCTTCCGGTAGCATTCTGCCGCTTGCGTGAGCATCCGTAGGGCGGCTTCGAAATTTCCGGTATCCGTCGCCAGGGAGGCAGAGACGGAGAGGAGGCGGCCCTTGTGCTTCGGATCGCCGGTTCCAGACCCACGGAATCCCTCCGCCTCCCTGAGTGCGGCCTGCGATCCGGACCAGTCCGCGGCAAGCCGGCGGCAGTTCCCGACCACGATCATGGCCTCGGCCTGAAGGTCGTTCTTCAACTCCTGCGAGTACCGGGAAGAGGGGAGGAGTTCCGCGACGACGCGGGCAGTCAGCGCCGTCTCCTCGCCTAGGTGGGGATCATTCGAAGCAAGAAGGGAAGCGTCCGAGATCACCACCTCGAACATCCTCTGCGTCTGAAGGGTGAGCACGGACCGGATCCGTTCCCGTTGCTGTCCGGGCGCGAGATTCCTGAGCTCAGCCCACCAGCCTTCAGAGGAGAGCCGATCGAGCGCCTGCCGATCTTCCTCTTCGAAGAGGGTCAGGAGTGAGATCCACGCTTCGGAAAGAGGTACGAGAGCGGAAGACTCTCGAAGCTCTTCCACCACGGCAGCCGCCAACTCCTGGCACGGCCTGCACGCGAGGAGGTGTGGAATGGCGGCGTCGACATCCAGATGGGCGCCTCCCCTGGACAGGGCGCGCACCAGGTCGCTCCGAGAAAGATGTGGCGCCATCTACCGGGTCTCTCCGTTCAGAGTACCCTTCAACCTGAGCAATAGAAAAAAATAGAGGAGGACGAGACAGCATCCTCCTTCAACTGTACCGCAAGGACTGGGCGGGTGCCTAGCCGTTCGGGTCCCAGGTGTTCCCGATGTCCGTCTTCTCCTGGGGACGTGGCTTGCCGTCCGGGTCAAAGATGTTCCCGACCTCCCCTGTCGCAACCGAGAGCGTCCGGAAGAGCGTCGCCAGCAGCAGCAGGACCATCAACGCGTGAGGCATAACTCCTCTCCTTTCCGGGAGATCGGCCGACGCGTGGCCATTCCGTGACCATGGTCACCAAAAG
>JANOCF010001080.1:0-2176 GCA_031412055.1 Holophagales bacterium
GACCACGGGCATGCGGCTGAAGCTGCGCCAGTAGTGGCGCAGCCGGTGCGCCTGGCCGACCGCGGCCGCCGCCGCGTTCCACGCCCCGGCCGAGACCCCGACGCAGAGCGCGGGCCGCACGCCGAGCTCCAGCAGCGTCTCCACTGCGCCGATCTGGAACGCGCAGCGCGCCGATCCGCCGGAGAAGACGAGGCCGACCCGTCGGGCGGACAGCAGCAGATCGAGCTCGGGTGTTCCCTTCATCCACCTATCTTAGGGGTGGCTCAGCCAGACGCCAATCCTCCGAGGCGTCGAGGTTGCAAACATGAATCCTGCTACGATGAATTCGCCTTGCCGAGCCGGGGAGAGGAGAGCATGGGGAAGTGGACAACGCTGCTGGTGGTCGTCGGCGTCCTGATCGGGGTCGTGGCCGGGATTGGAAGCTACACCTTCGTCTACGCCAAGGGGGCGTCGTACCTGACCAACGACCCCGCGGCCTGCGCCAACTGCCACATCATGCAACCCCAATACGACGGCTGGCGGGTCTCGCCCCACCGGTCGGTCGCGGTCTGCAACGACTGCCACACGCCGCCGGGGCTGATCCCGAAGTACTACACCAAGGCCCTCAACGGCTACAACCACTCTTACGCCTTCACCACCGGCGACTTCCACGAGCCGATCGTGATTACGGAGCGCAACCGCCAGGTCACGGAGAAGGCCTGCCGCAAATGCCACGAGGCGATCACCGCCGCCATCGACGGACCGCACCGCCCCGGGCAGGAGCTGTCGTGTATCCGCTGCCACTCGGACGTGGGGCACCCCTGAATCTCCTGGAATTGAGGTGAAGAGATGGAGAGCAATCGCGTGAGCCCCGGCGATCCCGGCAATTCCGGCCGGCGCCACGGCTGGGGCGTGGTCCTGGCGGTCGCCGCCGTGGCCGCCGTGGCCGCGGCCGGTCTGACCGCCCTGCTGGTCAACATCTTCGAGCACAAGCAGGAGGCGCGGAACCCGTTCTACCGCGTGGTCGAGATCGACGACAACACCACCGACCCGGCGGTCTGGGGCAAGAATTTCCCCCTCCAGTACGACGGCTACAGAAAGACCGTCGATCAGGTCCGCACCCGCTACGGCGGCAGCGAGGCCATGCCCCGTACCCCCGACAGCGCGGATCCCCGCTCCGTGGTCTCCCAGTCGCGCCTGGAGGAGGATCCCCGCCTCAAGATCATGTGGGCCGGCTACGCCTTCGCGGTCGATTTCCGGGAGGAGCGCGGCCACGCCTACATGCTGGACGACCAGACCTTCACCGAGCGCCAGCAGGTCAAGAAGCAGCCGGGCACCTGCCTGCACTGCCACGCCTCGATGTACGTCCCGTACAAGAAGGCGGGCAACGGCGACCTCATCAAGGGCTTCGAGACGATGAACCCGATGCCCTACTCCGAGGCCCGCAAGCTGGTAACCCACCCGGTGGCCTGCATCGACTGCCACGACCCGGAAACCATGCAGCTCCGGGTGACCCGTCCCGGCTTCCTCGAAGGCATGCGCGCCCGCAAGGCCGCGGAGGGGATTGCGGACTACGACGTCAACCGCGACTCGACGCGCCAGGAGATGCGCGCCTACGTCTGCGGCCAGTGCCACGTCGAGTACTACTTCAAGGGCGAGGAGAAGCGGCTCGTCTACCCGTGGAAGAACGGGCTCAAGGTGGACCAGATCCTGGCCTACTACGACGAGGAGGGCTTCAAGGACTGGGAGCACAAGGAGACCGGAGCGCCCGTGCTCAAGGCCCAGCACCCCGAGTTCGAGATGTGGAGCCAGGGCATCCACGCGCGCTCCGGCGTGGCCTGCGCCGACTGCCACATGCCCTACACCCGGGTGGGCTCCCTCAAGATCAGCGACCACCATGTGCGCAGCCCCGTGCTCAACATCAACAACGCCTGCCAGACCTGCCACAAGTGGCCGGAGGAGGAGCTCAAGGCGCGCATCGAGACCATCCAGGAGCGCACCTTCCAGATGCGCGGCCTGGCCATGGACGCGCTGATCGCCCTGATCACCGACATCAAGAAGGCCCAGGCGACCGGCGCCCCCGAGGCGCGGCTGACCCAGGCCCGGGACTATCAGCGAAAGGCCCAGTTCTATCTCGACTTCATCGAGGCGGAGAACTCGATGGGCTTCCACGCGCCCGAGGAGGCGGCGCGCATCC
>JANOCF010001081.1:0-1897 GCA_031412055.1 Holophagales bacterium
TGTAAGTTCTGCGCCGACAAGATCGACTACATCGATTACAAGGACGTGAAACTGCTGCAGCAGTTCATCCCCGAGCGTTCCAAGATCCTGCCTCGCCGGATCTCCGGAACGTGCGCAGCGCACCAGCGGCCTCTTCAGCAGGCCATCAAGCGGGCTCGCCATCTGGCGCTGATCCCCTTCACCACGGATTAAGAGGGCGGAAGCGTGAAGATCATTCTGCTCACCGATCAGCGCAACCTCGGCAAGCGGGGCGAGACCGTCCAGGTCAAGCCCGGCTATGGCCGCAACTTCCTGCTTCCGCAGGGGATCGCCCTGGAGGCGACTCCCTCCAACGTGAAGCTCTTCGAACAGCAGCGCAAGAAGATCGACGCCCGTCTCGCCAAGGAGAAGGAGGTCGCCCAGGAGTACGCCAACCGCCTGGCCGGCGTCCAGGTCACCATCCCGAAGCGGGTCGGCGAGACCGGCACGCTCTACGGCTCGGTGACCGCCGGCGACGTGGCCGACGCGCTGGAAGCGAAGGGCTTCACCGTCGACCGCCGGCAGATCGATCTCGAGGGCGGCATCAAGACCCTCGGCGATCATTCCGTGCGCATCGAGATCCACTCCGACGTCCGGCCCGAGATCACGGTCTCGGTCGTGGCCGAAGAGTAGTCCTTCTCTCTATCTGAAATGGAGGCGAGCGGCACCGATTCCACGGAGCGCCGCTCGCCGTCCATCGACGATTTTCTCGCCAATCCCACCCGCGACCTCTCCGACTGGGAGTGGCTGTTCAAAGGGGACCACGCGTTCCCCATCCGCAGCCATCGCGGCCCGCTGGGCCGTCTCCTCGTCGCGATCAAGCGCCTCTTCCGTCCCGTCGTCAAGTTCCCGCAGAACGACCTCTGGGAGCGGCAGCGGGTCTTCAACCTGATCCTGCTCGAGCATCTGCACCGCGCGGAGGAAGTCCGCGACGAGTACCGCCGCCGCCTGGAGTACCTGGAAGCGCTCGACGCCGAAGGTATCCACGAGATCATGCGGCACAACGACGCGCTCTTCGCCCGCGCGGACCAGAAGGTGGACCGCTACCGCCGCGAGGCCCGGGATCTGCTCGGCAGCCTTGGCGCGGCGCTCTCCGTAGTTCAAAGCGCCGAACCGGCGCAGGCCGTCGAGACCGTGTCCCGTGCCCACGAGGAGCACGGTTACCTGGAGCTGGAGCGCCGCTACCGCGGCACCGAGGAGGAGATCCGGGAGCGGATCTCGGCCTATCTCCCCTGGCTGAGCAAGGTTCCGGGCCCGGTCCTCGACGTGGGTTGCGGCCGTGGCGAGGCCCTGGCCCTGCTGCGCGATCAAGGGGTTGCGGCGCGGGGCATCGACAGCAGCGCCCGCATGGTGGCGCTCTGCCGCGAGCGGGGCCTGGAAGCGGAGGAGGGGGACGCGTTCGCGTCGCTGGCCGCCCTGCCCGAGGGCAGCCTGGGAGGCGTGGTCTCCTTTCACGTCATCGAGCACCTCCCCGGAGGCGCGCTCGACCGCCTGGTCCGCCTGGCTTATCGGGCGCTCAAACCCGGCGGGGTGCTGATCCTGGAGACCCCGAACGCGCTTTCGATGCTGGTCGCCGCCCGCAGCTTCTGGCTCGATCCGACCCACCAGAGGCCGGTCCATCCCGAGAGCCTCAAGCTGATGTACGAGCTCGCCGGCTTCGATCCCATCGAGCGCCTGGACCTGCGCCCCTATCCCGACTCCGAGCGCCTTCCCGAGATCGACCTGGCGAAGCTCCCCGAAGAGCAGCGCGTCCTGGCCGACCGCGTCAACCGGCTGCGCGACCGGCTGGATGAGCTGATGTTCGGGTACCAGGACTTCGGGATGGTGGGTACAAAGCCACTGGGAACGCCGGCGTCCTCGCCGGCTCTAACCAAAGCTG
>JANOCF010001082.1:0-2427 GCA_031412055.1 Holophagales bacterium
TACGAACTGGTGGAGAAGATGCCCTACCGGGGAAGGTCGGGCGTCAGCGAGTTCCCGATTCCCTCCTGGATGCTCTCGGAAGGGACTCGAAGGATCACGGCCATCCTGGCTCTGCTCGCCCGAGAGCCGGCACCTTCTCTGCTCTGCATTGAAGAGATTGAGAACGGCCTGGACCCATGGACGGTCCGGCAAATCCTTCGGCATCTTGAATCCGCGGCCGACCGTGGAACCCAGGTCATCCTGACGACGCACTCGCCCTGGGTCCTCGACGATGTCCCGATCGACTCGATTCTCCAGGTGCGGCGAATCAAGGGGGACACCCGGTACGAGCACTTCGCCTCTCGGCCCGAGGTCCAGGCATACGATCCGTCTGTACCTGCCGGGACTCGGTACGTCAACGAGGCCGAGTGATGCCCGACTTGAAGGTAGCCCTCTTCGTTGAGGGGAGCAATGTCCCTCTGCCAAGACATCGGCAGCAGCCCCTCGATGCCATCTGGAACGGCTGCTTCGGGGAAGCGCTGGATCTCCATCGGTTCGATCCCATCGTCCCGATCAGCAAGACCCACCTGGTCGCCATGGACCCTGACAATCCCCCAATGAGTGGAGCGGGCGAGGCCCTCGATGTTCTGATCACCAGAATGCTCAGGCTTCATTCCTTTGAGGTCGCAGTGGTCGCCTGGGACCTGGTGCCGGCCTGGAATCCGGCAGGCGAGTTCTGCAGATGGGAAGAGACGCTGAAGTTGTACCGGTATCTTGCCCAGTCGACCGGAGCGTTTCGGATTGGCCCGGTCAGGGATGGGGCGATCTTCGCGAAAGACGACCGGACGAGAACATTCTTTCTCCGGCCATCCGAGCCGTCTCCCGACTCAGGCCGAAGCTCCAGGCATACCGAGTCGTTGGAGGAGACCTGAAGACGAAAAAGAATGAATGGGGAGAGTACCTTCTTAGAAGAATGCTGAGTGACGCTCGCATCCGAACCAGGCTCCTCGGCCATCCGCTCTCGAAGCGACTCTCGGAGCTGGTCGGGAGGTAGGCTCGGAGCGATATCCTACTGCCATGCGACTGACCGACCTCTTCAAGAAGCGTCCGGCCGCGCCCGCCGGTCCGCTCACGGGCGAGGGACTGCTGGCGAGCGACCTCTGGATCGACCAGCCCGACGCCCACGATCGCATCGGCGCCCTGCTCCGCAAGAGCGAGATCGGCTCGGAGCAGGCGGAGAACCTGCGGCACTTCGTGGACCGCGGGTACATGAAGTTCGCCTCGGGTCTGCCGGCGAGCGTCTGCGACCGTCTGCAGGAGGACGTGGAGAGAGTCTGGAAGGAGAAGCCGGCGGACCTCGCCTGGGCGCGTCTGGGCGCCATGCGCTCCTTCGCGCTGGCCGACGAGACGGTCGAACGCAAGCCGTCCTACCGCATCGCGGATCTCCACTCCCATAGCGAAGCGGCGTTGGAGACCTACCTGAACCGGACCATCTTCGACTACGTCGAGCGGCTGCTCGGCCGGCCGGTGGTGTCCACCCAGTCGCTGTTCTTCGAGTACGGCAGCCAGCAGGGTCTCCACCGCGATCCGGTCTTCGTGCAGACGAAGCCGCCGAGCCACCTCGTGGCCGCCTGGGTCGCCCTGGAGGACATCGGCCCGAAGTGCGGGCCGCTGATCTACGTGCCGGGATCGCACCGCCTGCCGTACTACCAGTTCGAGCCCGGCCAGTTCCTCTTCGACCAGGCGAAGTACGGCCAGCAGGAGGCGCAGGCCATGGCGGAGTTCGACCGCCGCCAGGCCGAGGAGCACGGGCTCGGCACCGAGACCTTCACCTGTAAACGGGGAGATGTGCTGATCTGGCACCACTCGCTGCTCCACGGCGGCTCCATGATGGAGGACGAGTCGCTCACCCGCCGAAGCTTTGTGGTCCACTTCTCGACCCGGGACCACTACAAGATCCGCCGTCAGCGCATTGTGGAGCTGGTCGCCGGTCCCGACGGCCAGCCCGTCGAGCGTCCGCGCATCTTCGAGACCGAGCGCGTGCTCGTCCACGACGGCTGCCACGGGTTCGACAACCCCGTGCGCGGTTACCAGCCCGATTGACCCGCGGGTTGAGCCGCCGCACCGGCGGGTTGGGGGTTTTACCCGCCTGTGTTTCGGAGCCCGCGGGCGGCAAAGAGCGCGCTGAGGCTCCCCGCGGCGCCCAGTTGGGCCAGGGAGATCTCCTCAGTCCGGAAATCCTCCACCCGATGGCGGGAAGGCGCGGGGCTGGCGAGATCCAGGCCGTCCGGCGGAGCCAAACGGTACAGCCGGATCTCCTCAAACCGCTTGCGAAAGAGCGACTCCCAATCCCATAGATAGAGGTTGGAACGGTGGAGCCCGGTTGCCCGGTGTTCCTCCATGGTCCGCTCATCCACCACGGGAGGAACCGACGCCACGAGGGCGCCG
>JANOCF010001083.1:0-3712 GCA_031412055.1 Holophagales bacterium
CCTGGGTCGCCTGGTCGACAATCTATGGCGAGGTGACGGTCTACTCGCTGGACCACGACGCGGTCCTCCTCCGCCGGGTTCCGGAGAGCGAGCCGTGAGGGTACCGGGGGACGGAAGATACCTGCCGCGGACGCTGGTCCATCGCGGAGTGGTGGAAGCTTCGGGCTTCCTGGTGGACGCCGTGCTCGCCGGGACTCTGGAGGCGCGGCGGCGGGTCCTCTCGCTCTGGGTGCCGGGCACGGCGGTCTACCGCGTGCCGCGCGGATGGCTGGTCCGGCTTCCGGCCCCGCAGCGGGTGGTCTGCGATCAGGCTCTCGGGCTGCCGCTGGTGGCCGAGAAGATGGCGGCCAGGGGGATGCTGGTCGGCGCTCCCCTGGAGCTTTCCGAGCTGCGCGCCCTCGAGCCCCCATCCGGAGCCGTGGTGCGGCCGCTCGCCGGGAAGACGGTCCTGGAGCGGCCCGCCGAGGCCGACCGGGAAGACCTCGCGGCGTGGCTCGACGTCGAAATCTTCGGCGTCGTGGCAACCGCTTCCCTCGGTGCGCCGCCGGCCCAGCCCCGCCTGTCGGTGCCCGAGCCGGTGTCGTTCGACGCCCGCTCCCGCTTGAAGGGGATTCCGGCCGCCTCTCCGGAGCTGGCGGACGTGATCGCCGCCCTGAGCCGGCGCGAGCCTACGGGCGGCCGCAGGCCCAGGCGGCGGCGCCTCTCGCCCATGGGGATGGCGCTCGACGGTCTCCACAGCCTGCGCTGGACCCTGCGCGGCTGGCGGCGCCAGGCTCCGGCCGGAGGCGTCAAGCTATCGGAGGTCTCGGGGATCGCGGGCGGTGAGGGCACCGAGGGCAGGAGCCGAACCCAGGCGGACCCGTCTCTCGGGAAGCGGATCTCGGACGGCTTCCACCGCCTGTCCTCCCGGCTGTCCGTGGCCACCCAGCTCTCCAGCCTTCTCGGCCGCCGCCATGCCGGCTACATCTACAAGATGATCGAGATGTTCGAGCATGGCGACCTGCGGGAGGCGCTGCGCTACGCCATCCCGCTCGGGAGCGAGGTAGCCGAAACGCTGCGCGGCCTCCCTCTCCGCGGCCCCTCGCCGCGCAAGGATCTCGAGTTGAGGCCGGAGCTCGGCAGGTCCATGTGGTCGGTCTTCCAGATGGCGCCGGACCTCCACGGCGAGCTGCAGCGCATCTACCGCGCGGCCTTCGAGAGCCTGGAAGCTCAGGGGCACGTCGAGGAGGCGGCCTTCGTTCTGGCCGAGGTGCTGCACGCCCACGAGGAGGCCGTCGCCTTTCTGGAGCGCCACGGCCGTCTCTGGCTGGCCGCGGAGATGGCCGAGAGCCGCGACCTCGCCCCGGGCCTGGTGGTGCGCCAGTGGTTTCTCGCGGGCGACCGGGAGCGGGCCTTCTGGATCGCCCGCCGCACCGGCGCCTTCTCCGACGCCGTCACGCGCCTGGAGCGGACCCGCGACCAGGACGAGGCCGAAGCCCTGCGCCTGCTCTGGGCCGCGGGCCTGGCCGAAGCCGGCGACTACGCGGCCGCGGTCGACACCATCTGGCCCATCCCCGAGGCGCGGCGCATGGCGCTGGAGTGGATGGATCTGGCCGTCGAGCAGGGAGGCGCGCCCGCCGGGCGGATGTTGGCGCGCAAGGTGACCCTGGCGCCCGAGCAGTTCGAGGATGTGCGCGACCGGGTCCAGAACATCCTGGAGAGCTGGCGCGCCGAGGGGGCGTCGACCCGGCTGTCCTTTGCCGAGACCCTCTGCCAGGGGCCGAAGACGCCCGCCGCCCAGACGCTCGCCCGGGCCGCCGTGCGGGCCATCGCCCGCGATTCAGGACGCTTCGGCGCACGCATGTCGCCGGCGCGCTTCCGCCAACTCGTGGCGTTCGCCGAGGATGGCGCGCTCCGCGCCGACGCCCCTTCCCTGCCGCTGCCCGGCCGCGAGCCCTGGATCGCCCGCGAGGCGGTCTGGAAGATCGAGATCCCCGGGACCGACGTGGGCACGATGGCGGCCTACGACGCCACCTTCCTGCCGAGCGGGCTGACGGTCGTGGCGCTCGGGGAGGCCGGAGTGCGTCTGCTCTCCCGGGCCGGACGGACGGTGCTGGAGATGGACCATCCCGCCCACCGGCTCGTCGTCTCCGATCTGGGGGACCGCGCCATCGCGCTGGGCCGCCGGGGTGCCGCCGCCCGGCTGGCGCGGATCGACCTGTCGAACCGGCGGGCCGAATTCTGGTGCGATGCCCGTTTCGAGGCCTTTGCCCCGGACTACGACGGCGCCCTCTGGTTCGTGGTCTCACCCGAAGGGCTGATCGCCATCGACGTGGCCTCGCGCGGCTTCGGCGGTCCATGGGGAGCCCCTGGCCTGGGAAGCAAGGTGCTGGCCCTGGCGCGGTCGTCCTCCCGGTGCTCGCTGGTGACGGCCGGAGAGGAGCCGGAGGTCTGCACGTACGAGGTGCCGGCGCTCCAGCTCCGCAGCCGCCTGGAAGTTCCGCTCGTGGCCCGCGGCCGGGTGGGTGGCGCGCGCCTGCTCGCCGTGGCGCCGGACGGCACCGTGGCCGAGCAGTGGGTCTCGGCGGGTGTTCTGCACTTGAAGCTGGGTGTCGATCCGCCGCTGCAGATCCCTCTTCCCGGAGAGGACTGGGAGCCGGGAGAGCTGATCGTCTCCGCCGACTGGCTGGTGGGCGCGGCGTCAGGCCATGGAGCGGCGCGGGTCTACCTGGTCCACCGCGGCACCGGGCGCGTCAAGGCCGAGATCCTCCTGGGGCGGGCGAAGCGGGTGACCCTTCACCTGCTGGGGCAGTCGCTCACGCTCACGGACGACCGCGGGCGGCTGCTGGTGCTGGATCTCGAGTACGGTCAGTTACGCAGAGACCTGAGGCTGTAGCGCCCGCGTCAGCTCCACCGGCTCCGCAACCTTGACGTCCGCCTCCACCTGTCCGCTTCCCGGGGTGCGGGGGAAGCCCCACTCCACGAGCGCGAAGGCGCAGCCGGCATTCCGGGCGGTCTCGGCGTCCACGCGGGAGTCGCCGACCAGCATCAGGCTCTCCACCGGTACATCGAAACGATCGGCCAGGGCGCGCAGGCCCGCGGGGTTGGGCTTGCGGGTAGGCAGGCTATCCCCGCCCAGGACCGCCTTGAAGTGGAAGGCCAGGTCCAGCTCCTCCAGGATGAACACCGACAGCTTCTCCCCCTTGTTGCTGAGGACCGCCATGCGGTAGCTCGCGCCCAGCTCCTCCAGCATCTCCTCGACTCCGGGGTAGGCGCGGGTGGTGTCCACGCAGACCTCCCGGTAGAGGACGAGATACCGGTCCAGGACCTCCTTCAGGCGCTCGGGGGACAGGTTCGCGTCCCAATCGGCCAGGGCGCGGCGGATCAGGACCTTCGCCCCCTCCCCGACCATCGCCACCACCTGATCCAGCGTCAGGGAGGGCAGGCCCAGCTCCGAGCGCAGCCGGTTGATGGCCGTGGTGATGTCCTGGCGGGAGTCGATCAGGGTCCCGTCGAGGTCGAAGACCAGCGCAGCCGGTCGGGTGATCAACGGCATGCTAGACCTCGACGAACTCGGCCTCGACCCTCTGCGCCAGGATGCCCGCCTCGTGGCCGCGGTCGAGGAGGAGCTGCACGGCCCGGCGGCCGGCCTCGCCGTAGCCGCGGGTCCAGTCGTTCACGTACATGCCCACGAAGCGGTCCGAGCGCTCCAGGTCGTCCTCCAGGCCCCGGG
>JANOCF010001084.1:0-2727 GCA_031412055.1 Holophagales bacterium
GTGTCCGTGTGCATCCCGAGAGCGATCACGCCGAAGTCTGTCCAGAGGGCGTCGCCGCGCTGGATCACACCCGTGCCCCAATCCTCTCCGGCGCTGGCCTTCTCCACGTTCGGCTGGAACCAGGTGCCCATCCCCAGATCGTGCACCCGCTGACGCAGCCACCACTCCACGTCCTCGGTGGTCGTCGTCCCGGGCTCGATCACCGCGCGCGAGAAGGCCGTGCCGATCAGCGCGTGGACCGTCTCCTCAACCTCGCGGTAGCGCGGCATCATCTCGGGGATGCGCGACTCCATGTACTCGATGGCGAGGCGCGGCTCGCGCACGATCCGCTTGGACAGCTCCGGCCCGAGGGCGGCCTCCAGAGCCTCGCGCTCCCCGGCGCCGAGGCCGTCCGAGAACGCGTGCACGGGGTCGATGTTCAGCGCGATCTTCTTCGGATTGGCCTTCTCCACAAGTTGCCGAAGCAGCCGCCACTGCTGGTCCCCGACCAGCTCCGCCCCCTGCACCGGTGGGTTCGGATCGCGGTAGGCCGTGAACAGTCCGCCCTGATCGCCGCCGCCGAGAGCCAGCCGCGCCACCCCCTTCTCCGGACCCTGGTCGTGGAAGACATAGATCGACCGCCGCCGTGCCGCGAACGTTGTGGGAGAGACCATCGAGAAGAAGACCGGATCCTCGGCATACTCCCGCATGGAAAGGATCCACATGTCGATCCCATGGCGGCGCAGGATCTCGGGCATCACCTCGGTCAGGCGCTTGGCGAGCCACCCCTGCTGCTCCGTGGCCTGCTCCCGCAGCGAAGGCAGAGGATGGATCTGGGGCACCACACCGGCCGGGACCGGCACCGGCTCCCAGCCCGTAGCCGCAAGGGCTGTGGCCGGGAGGAGAAGGAGAAACAGGAAGGCTCGGGTCGTCATGGTTGGCTCCTGGAAAGATCGGACGGGGATCTTATCGCGGCTGGGACTCCCCTCCCGCGGTGCGGTAAGCTCTCAATATGACCAGAGAGTTCGGCTCCCAGAGCATGATCGAGCCGCTGCGGCGGGTCCTGGTGAAACGGCCGGACGAAGCGTTCGCGGTCGACGACCCGGCGCGATGGCACTACACCTCCCGTCCGAACCTGGACGAGGCGCGGCGCGAGCATGATGCTTTGGTGGAGATCCTGACCGGTGCTGGCGCGGAGGTGATCGATCATCCCGAGCCGCAGCCGGACCGGGCCGACGCGATCTTCGTCTTCGACCCGGCGATCGTCACCGACCGGGGCGCCGTGATCCTGCGCATGGGCAAGGATCTGCGGCGCGGCGAGGAGGCTGCGATGGCCCGGCGGTTCCAGGAGATCGGCGTGCCGATCCTCGCCGAGATCCAGGCCCCCGCGACCGTGGAAGGAGGCGATCTCCTCTGGCTCGACTCCCGCACGCTCGCGGTCGGACAGGGCTTCCGCACGAATGCCGAAGCGCTCCGCCAGCTCCAGGCGATCCTGACTCCGCTCTCGATCGAGGTCCTGCCGGTGGAGCTCCCCTACTTCACCGGCCCCGAGGCCTGTCTCCATCTGCTGTCGCTGATCAGTCCCGTGGACCGCAACGTCGCCGTGGTCTACCCGTCCCTCCTGCCGGTGACGTTCTGGAGCCTTCTACAGGATCGCGGATGGCGCCTGGTCGAGGTGCCCGCCGAGGAGTTTCCCACCATGGGCCCCAACGTGCTGGCGCTCGCTCCGGGCAGGTGCCTGATGATCGAAGGGAATCCCGTGACGAAAAGCCGCCTGGAGCAGGCGGGCTGCGAGGTCCTCACCTACCGCGGACGGGAGATCTCGCTCAAGGCCGAGGGCGGCCCGACCTGCCTGACGCGCCCGATCTGGCGCTCAGCGGTTTAGCCGCTCCGCCGCCTTTCCAAGGTCCGCCAGGAAGCCCCCGCGGGCCTGCTCGCGCAGGGCGTCATCCGGAATCCGCAGCAAGGCGGACGGATGGTAGGTCGCGATCAGCCAGGGTGCCCAGCGGGTCCCTTCGAAGACGGCGCCTCGCTGCTCCGTCAGCCGGAACGGGGCTCCGAGCAGGGCTCGCGCGGCCGTCGCGCCCAGACAGACGATCACCTCCGGACGGACGCGCGCGATCTCCTCTTCCAGCCAGGGACGGCAGGCCGCGACCTCGCCGAGCGTCGGCGTGCGATGGATGCGGCGCTTGCCCCGCGGCTCCCACTTGAAGTGCTTTACCGCGTTGGTCAGGTAGACCTCCTCCCGGGCGATCCCCACCTCGGCCAGCGCCTCGTTCAGCACCTGGCCGGCCGGGCCGATGAAGGGCCGGCCCTCCAGATCCTCCTGATCCCCGGGCTGCTCCCCGATGAACAGCGCCCGTGCCCCGGCCGGACCCTCCCCGAAGACCGCCCGGACGGCGCGCTCGCAGAGATCGCAGGCCGCGCAGCCCTGGACGGCCTCGGCCAGCTCAGACAGACCCGGCTCTTCTCCAGGCGGGAAGAACTCGCGCGCCAGAGGACGATGATCTCTCTCGATCATCCCCTTCACCCTGCCGGGAGCGTCGCGCATCAGCTCGGGGATGAGCCGGGCCTCGGGCAGCGTGGCCCAGTGACGAAGCGGCAGCTCCGCCGTCATCGCGCTCCAGTTGGTCCGGGCCGGATTGAAGATGGAGGCGTAGTAGGTCCGCCAGAAATCCTCCAGCTCGTCCCCGGCCGGCGCGGCCGTTCGCGGCAGACCGGGACCGAATCGGAGCTGCTCGAGGTCCC
>JANOCF010001085.1:0-1961 GCA_031412055.1 Holophagales bacterium
CTGGGCGTCGATCTCGCCGCGGTCGAAGCGGGCGCGGCGTTCGGGGTCGGAGAGCAGGTCGTTGGCCCCGGAGGCGGCCTTGAAGCGCTCCTCCGCCTCCGGCTTGCCGGGGATGAGGTCGGGATGATGGCGCCGCGCCAGCTTGCGGTAGGCGGCCTTGATCGCCTCCGGCGTGGCGTCGCGCGGGACGCCCAGCACCTCGTACGGGTTGTCACTCATGCATGTGTCCGTGCTCCGCTGCCTCGCCGGCTGTCGAAATTGCCACATCCTTTTCCGCCCGGGACGGCGACCCAACGAAAATCATCAGATGCGGCGGGGCTGTTTGATCTCCATGTTTTCCACGGTGGCCGCGATGTCCTGCTCCCGGCCCGCGTGCCCTGGGGTAGCGGACGCTCAAGAGAGAGTTCGGAAACGGCGTCGCGTTGTTGATCAATACCATGCCTTGGCGGGCCCCACCCAGGATCCTCGGATGCGGGAGCGAAGAAGCGCGGCAGACGGCTCCGCCGCCTTGATCCCGATCAATGCGGGACACGCCACGCGGGTTCACGGTCGCCAAGCTCGGCGACCGGCGCTTCGCCCGGGCGTCGGGGAGGCAGGAGGTCGGGACGCGATGGAGGATCATTCGATGTCGGAGAGCATCCGAAGGCATCAACCGCTCACGGTTCCCTCGGAGACAACAGTTGCCGAGACGTGCCGTCGTATGCACGAACGTCACGCGAGTGCGGCGCTGGTGACCGGCGAGGACGGCGCCCTGCTCGGTATCTTCACCGGCCGAGACGCCGTGCGTGTGCTGGCCAAGAATCTAGCCGGTCACGACCCGGTGAAGGCCGCCATGACCCACGCGCCTACCACCTTGCCTGCGGGCTGCGTACCGATGGACGCGCTTCACTTGATGCAAGATGGCGGGTTTCGGCACGTCCCCCTGTTGGAGGATGGAATCGTGGCCGGGATCATCTCCTGGGGAGACTTCCGCACCAGTGAGCTGGACCAGCTCGGGCGCGAAAACATCCTTTGGGAGCGCATCTGATCATGCGGCCGACGTACCGATACTTCGGCCCACGGGGCATCGAAGCGAAGAAGCGCCGACGCCTCGCTTGGCTCGCCTCCCTCTACATGGCGGCGTCGCTCGCCCCCGGAGTGGTTAGGGCGCAACCGGCGGGAGACGCGGACGAAGGACGTCGCCTGGCGACAACCTGGTGTAGCGAATGCCACCAGGTCGGCTCGGAAAGGCTCTCCCGGGCGAACGATGCCGTTCCGAGCTATCAGGCCATCGCGGCGATGCCGTCCACCACGGCGATGTCGATCCGCGCCTTCCTGAGCACCTCGCACCAGGTCATGCCGGACTTCAACCTGACGGATGCGCAGATTCGGGACGTGGCCGCCTACATCCTCAGCCTGCGCGGACGCACGCCCGAATGAGGAGCTTCTCGGCCTTCCTGACCAGCCTCGGGAAAGCCCGCTCCCACGTCCGCAACTGCCCGGCAGTCGCGTAGATTTTCTGAGGTTGTTCGCGGTTGTCCACTGACGTTCAGGGGAAACCGTCATTAGGAAGGTGGAAAGGTAGGTGGAAGCCATGCGAGGCAGGCCGAAAAATGAAGAGATAACTTCATAGCTGGCGGAGGAGGTGCGACTGGGTTCGAACGATCTCCGAGAGCAAGACATGTGATTCCATCACCCCTCACCAACGAAGTTGCCGGCCTGTGTGCCTCCAGAACTGGCCCAGCCTTCGCCGCGCCAGTCAGCCGCTCACATGCCGTGGCGAGGCCGTTGAGTGGCGGACCACGAGCTCGATGGGTAACTGAGTTAGGCGAGGGTGCGAGCGCCCGGCCAATCGGTCGAGCACGCATTTCGCCGCGGCCGCGCCGATCCGCGCGGTTGGAATGTGGACCGTGGTCAAGGGGGGCGAGAGGTGCGCCGCCATCTCGAGGTTGTCGATGCCGACCACGGAGACGTCCCTCGGC
>JANOCF010001086.1:0-1578 GCA_031412055.1 Holophagales bacterium
GACCTTCGGCCGTCTGGAGCGCGAGGGTGGACAGGCTCAGGCCGGGACCGACTTCCAGCAGCACGCGGCTCGCAGCCCCTCGGTTGCTGCGCAGCTCCGACAGCGCCTGGCCGAAGCGCACGGCCTGGCAGAGGTGGCGGCCCCAGTAGCCGGGATCGGTCGCCTCCCCGGGCGTCATCCAGGTGCCGGTGACGTTGGAGAGGTAGGGAATGGACGGCGGATTGGACTTGAAACCCCGGGCCATCTCCACCACCCGCTCGCGGATCGGCTCCATCATGGTCGAGTGGAAGGCGTGAGTCGTGGGCAGGCGCCGGACCGCAACCCCTCTGGCCGAGAGCTGCTGCTCCAGGGCGGTGATGGCGGGGACGGGGCCCGAGAGCACCGAGAGAGTAGGTCCATTGACGGCTGCCAGGGAGAGGCCGGAACCGGCATTGCGGGCCTCTGATTCCGGGAGCGGCACCGCGAGCATGGCTCCGGCCTCCACCTCGTCGATGAGCAGAGCGCGCCGCGCCACGAGGGTCAGGGCGTCCTCCAGGGAGAAGACGCCCGCCACGCACGCGGCCACGTACTCGCCCAGGCTGTAACCCACCAGCGCGGCCGGGCGGAGGCCCCACTGCATCAGCAGCTTGGCCAGCGCGTATTCCACCGCGAAGAGGGCCGGCTGGGTGTAACGGGTCCGGTTGAGCTTCTGCGCCGCGTCGTTTGATGCGGCGGGTGCCGCTCCGGCACCGCCCCGGCCGAGCATGGCCTTGAGGTCGAGCTTGCCGCCGGGAGCGCCGCCTGCCTGGGCTGTGGTTCCCTTGGGATAGATCACGGTTCGGATGTCCAGCCCGAGGTGAGGCTGGAGGATCTGGGCGCAGCGGTCGAGCTCGGCGCGGAAGGCCGGCTCCGTCTGGTACAGCGAGAGGCCCATGTCCACGTAGTGGTCGCCCAGCCCGGAGAACATCATGGCCACGGAGCGGACGCTCTCCTGCACGCTGCCCAGGAGACGGCGGGCGTCGCGGGCGCGGAGCGCCGCCAGGGCGTCCTCGCGGCTGCTGGCCACCAGGGTGCGGCGATGGGGAAGGGGCGGCTGGCCGGCCAGGTTGTAGGCAACGGTCGAGAGATCGGCTTGACCCTCGATCGAGGCCGCGAGCGCGTCCGTGGCCGCTTCCAGGGCGGCCGGTGACTCGGCGGACCACATCAGGAGCTGCCAGGGGCGCGCGGCGCCCATGGGAGCGGATGGATTCATCTGGTTTCTCCTCTGCTTATTCGTTGAAGCCGGGTGATTCGCCCAGCTCCAGCTCGGCGTCCAGATCCTGGCGGAGCTCGTCCGGATCGACGAGGATGCCCTCGCCCTCCGGGTTTAGAAAGACCGCGATCCGGATCCCGTCCTCCTTGAGGATGGGAATGAGATCGTCCAGCAGCTCGTCGAGCGGGATCTCCGCGGGCTCGGTCCCCTCCCACGATCCGTGGGCGCAGGCTTCGGCGAAGCCGGGGTGGGGCCAGAGGGGGAAGATGTCGCGTCCGTCCGCGCCGCTCGAAAGCACCCAGCCGTCGGCGCTCCGCAGCCCCCACGCCGCCTCCCAGTCCACGGCG
>JANOCF010001087.1:0-1648 GCA_031412055.1 Holophagales bacterium
ATGTGGTCGCGGACCATCCGCTCGCGTTGGACCGCGTACGGGTCGTTCATCTCACTCGGAAGGGACAGGCGCAGGAGGAGGCGGAGGTGCGATCTTCTCCAGCTCCTCCCGCAGGTGGCCGAAGCTCTCCAGGCCCGGGTAGTACGTCAGGTCCAGGTGGAGCGGCGTCACCGAGATCCGGCCCGTCGAGACCGCTTCGAAGTCCGTGCCGCTGGCGACTTCCCATTGCGGCGTGCCGGCGATCCAGAAGTACTTGCGGCCCCGCGGGTCGAGCTTCTCGATCACGCTCTGCTTGTACACCCGGCGGCCGAGCTTGGTGAAGCTCACGCCCTGCACCACGCCCGCCGGGACATTGACGTTGAGCAGCAGGTCGCGGGGCAGCTCCTGCTGGAGGAGCATGGCCACGGCCTGACGGGCGAAGCGCGCCGCCGGCGCAAACGAGAACCCCTCCGCCACCTCCTGGCTGAACGCCACCGAAGGGATGCCCAGGAGGGTACCCTCGAAGGTGGCGCTCACCGTGCCCGAGTAGGTGACATCGTCGCCCAGGTTCAGACCGAAGTTGATCCCGGAGCAGACCAAGTCCGGCAGGGAGTCCTTGAGCAGGTGCAGGACGCCGAGGTTGACGCAGTCCGTGGGCGTGCCGTCCACCGCGAACCACCGCTCCTCCATCCGCTGCATGCGCAGCGGGCGGCTGAGAGTGAGAGCGTGTCCCATCGCGCTCTGCTCGCGGTCGGGCGCCACCACCCACACCTCCGCCACCTGGCTCAGCTCGGTGGCGAGGAGCTTGATGCCCTCGGAGAAGATGCCGTCGTCGTTGGTGACCAGGATGCGCTTCAAACAACCTCCAACCGCTCTTACCAAGCCTTTTATCGGGTCAATTCGGGGTCAACCCGGGATGTACTTGCCGATGAGCGGCGCGAGGTCCCGCAGCGTCTCCGCCGGGATCTTCTCGCGCTCGGTGATGAGGGAGTACTTCAGGGCCTCGCCGCAGCCGCAGGAGCGGGAGACGTCGTCCGGCACCCTCTTGAGGATCTCGCGCACCACCTGCTGGGACATGACCACGTTCTGGCGCACGACCTCCATCACCGCCTCGCCGGAGACCGCCTCTTCCGTCTCGTGCCAGCAGTCGTAGTCGGTGATCATCGACAGCGTGGCGTAGCAGATCTCGGCCTCGCGGGCGAGCCGGGCCTCGGTGAAGTTGGTCATGCCGATGACGTCGAAGCCGTGCCGGCGATAGGTCTCGGACTCGGCGCGGGTCGAGAACTGCGGGCCTTCCATGTTGACGTAGGTGCCGCCCCGGTGGGTCGTGGCGCCGGCCGCGCGGGCCGCTTCCACGAACGGATCGATCAGGCGCGGGCAGACCGGCTTCGCCAGCGACGTGTGGGCCACCAGGCCGACGCCCTGGAAGAAGGTGTCCACCCGGTGACGGGTGCGGTCGTAGAACTGGTCGGGCACCACGATGTCGGTCGGCTTGTACTCCAGCTTCAGCGAGCCCACGGCGGAGACGGAGATGAGCTGCTCGACGCCCAGCACCTTGAAGCCGAAGATGTTGGCGCGGTAGTTGAGCTCGGTGGGCGTCAGCCGGTGGCCGCGGCCGTGGCGGGGCAGGAAGGCCACCGACCGTCCGTCGAGCTCGCCGAGGATGTAG
>JANOCF010001088.1:0-2336 GCA_031412055.1 Holophagales bacterium
CCTCTACGGGGGGTGGCTCGCAAGCTCCTCCCCCGTGCTCTACGGGGGCATGGTGCTCCTGTTGGGCGCCTCAATACTCAACCTCTGGAGCCAGCGCAACCCAAAGGTAGCGCTGGCCCAGCTTGGCAAAGAAAGGATCACCCATGGCTCAGCGTAAGATCGAGATCTTCAGTGCGGGCTGTTCCGTCTGTGACGAGGCCGTCCAGGCGGTCAGAGAGGCAGCCTGCGACTCGTGCGACGTCCAGGTCCGCCAGATGAGCGACCCCACGGTGGCGGAAGATGCCAAGCGCTACGGCATCCGGAGCCTCCCAGCGGTCGTCGTCAACGGCCAGCTCGCTAGCTGCTGTCGCAACGGAGGCGTCAACCTCGAAGAGCTGCGAAGCCTCGGCTTGGGGCAGGCGTAAGGCCCGGATGAGGGGAGGCCCCGCCCGCGAAGGGGCCTCCCTGACTCTCCATTACGTTTTCGTGTAAAGTACCTCCCGATGGTGCGCCGTCCCGCTCTTCGCTTCGCCACCCTGCTCGCCGTCCTGGCGTTCCTGCTGCCCCTGGCGGCAGTTGCGGAGTCCTGTGAAGATTGCCTCTGGGGCGCAGACTCTCCGGCTTGCTGCCCGCCCTCCTGCTGTCCCTGCTGCGTCCATGGCCCCTCCGTCATGACCGCTTCAGCCTGGGGCGCCGTGCACCCTGTGCCGGTCGTTCTGGCGTCGCACCAGCGGCAAGGTCCGTATCCCTCATCCCCTCCAGGCGACATCTTCCACGTCCCGAAGTCCTCTCTCCTCTAGCTCCAAGTTCGCCGTTGCATCCCGTCCCGTGCCTCGAAAGCACGTGGGCTGACCCTGTCCGCGAGAGGTGAACGATGAGACTTCGATGGCTGTGGCCGTGGGCCGCATTGTGCCTGTGTGCCCTCCCAGGCTTTGCCCAGGAGAGGGTTTTGACGATCGACGAGGCGCTCGCCCTGGCCCGTGAGCAAGCCGCGAGCGTGGTGCTCGCCAAGGGCCGGATCGAGGAGGCCCGAGCCAGACAGACCCAGGCCGGGCGCCGGTTCCAGGAAAACCCGGCCCTGGAGGTGAACGGGGGCTACCGGCGCGCCGAGGACGACCATCTCGACTTCGAGGCGGCTGTCTCCCAGGGTCTCTACAACCGGAACCGGCGGGCGGCCCGGGTCGCGGGAGCGCAGGCCGCAGTCGAACGAGCGGAGGCGGAGCTGGACGACGCTCGGCGCCTGCTCCAGCGGGATGTCTGGACCACGTTCTTCCGCGCCCTGGTCGCCATGGACCGGGTGGAGCTGTTGACCCGCGTCCGGCAGGCCTCCGACGAGCTGCTGGCCGCCACCGAGCGGCGCTACGAAGCCGGCGAGGGCACCGCGCTGGAGCTGAACCGCGCCCGCATCGCCGCCGCGAGCGCCAGGGCCGAGCAGAGCGGCGCGCAGGCCGAAGGAAGCTCGGCTCTGGCAGAGCTCAAGGCATTGCTCGGCCTCCCCCCGGGGGAGACGGTCGAGCTGCGTGTTGGCCCCGCGCTCCGTCAACCGCCGGGCCTGGAAGCCCTCCTCGCGGGCCTTGACCAGCGGCCCGACCTCCGAGCCCTCGCGGCCGAGCTTCGCGAAGCCGAGGCCGAAGTGCTGCTCGGCCAGGCGCTGGCCCGGCCCGGCCTGGGAGTGCGCGGCGGTGTAGGCCGGGAGGAGGGCGCGGACATCGTCACGGCGGGAGTCGTCGTGAGCCTCCCATTCCATGACCGTGGGCAGGAGACCCTGGCCGTCGGTCAGGCCCGGACCGCCGCCCTCCGCCAAGCCCTCGACGCTGCCCGGAAATCCGCCGGCGCGGAGGTCCGGGGACGACACTTGGCCCTCTTGCGGAACCTCGCTGCGGCGCGGGAGCTGGAGCAGACGGCCCTTCCTGCCCTGGACGATAACGAGTCGCTCGCTTTGAAGAGCTTCGACGCTGGCGAGATCGATCTTGGAGAGCTTCTCCTCATCCGCCGCGAGATCCTGGAAACCCGCCTCACCTACCTGGAACGCCTCCTCGAAGTCTCCTTGACGCGCTTCGAGTTGGAGGCAGCCGCCGGAGTTCTGCCATGAGCACGAGAGCCTGGATGATCTGGATCGCCCTGCTGCTTCCCCTCGCCGCAATCACCGCATGTGGCGGCAGCGAGAATGAAGAAGCTCAAGAGGAGGCCGGTCACGAAGAGACCGGCCACAAGGAGGCCGGGGAGCACGAGGGGGAGGAGCACGGCGCCGAACCTCAGGAAGAGGAAGGGGTGCTCGCCGTCGATGCCGAGGTGCTCCGCGACCTGAAGCTCACCACCTTTCCGGCCGAGCTGCGCGCCGGAGGCGAGGGGGTGAC
>JANOCF010001089.1:0-3944 GCA_031412055.1 Holophagales bacterium
ACCTGGTCGTCCAGATCGCCCAGCAGGTCCTCGCGGGCCATGGGGCCGACCTCGGTGGAGCGCTCCATGGGGTCGCCCACCTTGAGCTCCTCCAGGGCCCTGGCCATCTCCTCCTCGAAGCGGTCGGCGATGGGCTCCTCGACGATGAAGCGCTTGGCCGCGATGCAGCTCTGGCCGGAGTTGATCGTACGGGCCTTGGCGGCCTGGCGCGCCGTCTCCACGGGATCGGCGTCCGCCAGGACCACGAACGGGTCCGAGCCGCCCAGCTCCAGCACGGTCTTCTTGAGATGACGGCCGGACTCGGCGGCCACCTCCATGCCGGCCTTCTCGCTGCCCGTGAGAGTCACGGCGCGGACCACGGGGCTGCGGATCAGCTCCGCCACCCGCGACGAGGGAACGAGCAGGGTCGTGAATACCCCTTCGGGAAAGCCGGCGTCGCGGAAGACCTCCTCGATCGCGAGAGCCGTTCCCGGGACGTTGCCCGCGTGCTTGAGCAGGCCCACGTTGCCCGCCATCAGGGCCGGAGCCGCGAAGCGGAAGACCTGCCAGAAGGGGAAGTTCCAGGGCATGATCGCCAGCACCGGCCCCAGCGGGTCGTAGCGCACCAGGCTGCGGCTGGCATCGGTGCTCACGGGCTCGGCCGCGAGGAAGCGCTCGGCGTTCTCGGAGTAGAAGTCGCAGACCCAGGCGCACTTGTCGACCTCGGCTTCGGCAGCGGCGATGGGCTTGCCCATCTCCTCGGTCATCAGGCGGCCGTAGTCGGCGGCACGGTCGCGGAGGAGATCGGAGGCGTGGCGCAGAAGGCGCGCGCGCTCGGCGAACGGGACCTTGCGCCAGGAAGAGAAGGCCTGCGCGGCGCACTCCAGACGCGCGGCGGCCTCGGCCTCGTCGTGATCGGGGACCTCGCGGATCAGCTCGCCGGTAGCGGGATTGACAGCTTGCACGATGTGGCACTCCCACCGCTGTCTGTGGTCGGTATCGAAAAAATAATGGCGGAGAGGGAGGGATTCGAACCCTCGGTCCGGGTTTACCCCGGACAACTGCTTAGCAGGCAGCCCTGTTCGGCCACTCCAGCACCTCTCCGTAAGGCCCGGCAGGGGACCTCATTGTAGAGGTGCCGGGGCCTGGAGTCAAAACTGACTCCGGAAGGTAAACTATCCGGCCTATCGGGGTATTCCTCTGGAGGGAGGCGAATCATGGGAGAGCACGAAGCGAAGGACCAGGACCGGCTGACGATCGACACCATCCGGTTCCTGTCCGTGGACATGGTGGAGAAGGCGCAATCCGGCCATCCGGGCGCGCCGCTGGGCCAGGCGCCCCTGGCCTATCTGCTGTGGACACGGCACATGCGGCACAACCCGGACAACCCCGACTGGCCCAACCGCGACCGGTTCGTCCTCTCCTGCGGCCACGCCTCGGCGCTGCTCTACTCCCTGCTCCACCTGGGCGGCTACGGCCTGCCCATGGAGGAGCTGGAGAACTTCCGCCAGTTCGGCTCCAAGACTCCGGGACATCCGGAGCACGAGCTGACCCGCGGCGTCGAGACCACAACCGGCCCTCTCGGCCAGGGGATCAGCAACGCCGTGGGCATGGCCATGGCCGAGAAGATGAGCGCGGCCACGTTCAACCGCGACGGCTTCCCGGTGATCGAGCACACCATCTGGGTCATCGCCAGCGACGGCGACCTGATGGAGGGTGTGTCCGCGGAGGCGTCCTCGCTCGCCGGACACCTCAAGCTCGGGAAGATCAAGGTCTTCTACGACGACAACGAGATCTCGATCGACGGCCCCACCTCGCTCGCCTTCACCGAAGACGTGAAGAAGCGCTACGAGGCATACGGCTGGAAGGTCCTCCAGGTCGACGACGGCAACGATCTCAAAGCGCTGGAGCGGGCGATCGAGGAGGCGAAAGCCGAGACCGAGCGTCCGACGCTGGTGGCCGTCCGCACCCAGATCGGCTACGGCAGCCCCAACAAGGCGGGCACGGCCGAGGCGCACGGCTCGCCTCTCGGGGCTGACGAGGTCGTGGCGACCAAGAAGGCCCTGGGCTGGCCCACCGAGCCGGCCTTCCTGGTGCCGGATGGCGCGCGCGAGCCCTTTGAGAAGGCGCGGGAACGCGGCCGGAAGCTGGAGCAGGAGTGGAACGAGCTGGTGGCGCGCTACCGCGGGGCGCATCCGGATCTCGCGGCCGACTTCGAAGGGCGTCTCTCCGGCAAGCTGCCGGACGGCTGGCAGGAGGCCCTGCCCAGGTTCGAGGCGGGCGGCAAGGCCATTGCGACCCGGGCGGCGTCGGGCCAGGTCATCAACGCCATCGCGGGCAAGCTGCCGCAGCTCACCGGCGGATCGGCGGACCTCGCGCCCTCGAACAACACGCTCATCAAGGGCTCGCCGGACTTCTCGGCCGCGCATCCGGACGGCCGCAATCTGCGCTTCGGCGTGCGCGAGCACGCCATGGGCTCGGTGATGAACGGCATCTCCCTGTCGCGGCTCTGGATCCCGTACGGCGGCACGTTCCTGATCTTCTCGGACTACATGCGCCCGCCCATCCGCCTGGCCGCGCTGATGAGGCTGCAGACCATCTACATCTTCACCCACGACTCCATCTTCCTGGGGGAGGACGGCCCGACGCACCAGCCCGTCGAGCAGCTCTCGGCCCTGCGGGCGATCCCGAACCTGCTGGTGATCCGTCCCGCGGATGCCATCGAGACGGCCGAAGCCTGGAGAGTGGCCCTGGAGCACCGGGACGGCCCGACGGCCCTGGCGCTGACCCGCCAGAACCTGCCCATCCTGGCGGAGACGGCCGAGCATGCCCGGGAAGGCGTGGCCAAAGGCGCCTACATCCTCCTGGATGTCGCGGAAGGGGACAACCCCGAGATCATCCTGATCGCCACGGGCTCGGAGGTCTTCGTGACCCTGGAGGCCGGCAAGTCCCTGAAGGAAAAAGGAGTCCGCGCGCGAGTGGTGAGCATGCCCTCCTGGGAGCTGTTCGACCGGCAGCCGAAGGAGTACCGCGAGAGCGTGCTGCCTTCCGCGGTCCGCAAGCGCCTCGCCGTCGAAGCCGCGATCCCCCACGGCTGGCACAAGTACGTCGGCCTGGAAGGCGAGATCCACGGCATCGAGCGCTTCGGAGCGTCCGCCGCCTACAAGGACCTGGTCCGGGAGTTCGGCTTCACGTCGGAGAAGATCGCGGAGCGGGCGGAGGGGATGCTCAAGGGCGGCCCGGGAGCGAAGTAGCAGCCAACGGACGAACACGCAACCGTCGGGATGGCTTCATCACGCGCGGTGGCGACACGCAGCCGCAGGGGATGACCGTCTCCCCTGCGGTTGCGCCACGCAACGACAGGGGATGGACCCATTTCCTGCGGTGGCGGCGCGCAATGACAGGGGATCGCCTCATCCCCTGCCGTGGCGACGCAAAATGGCAGGGGATCGCTTCGTCCCCGCAGGAAATGACCCTCTCCCCGCGCGTTGCGCCTCTCGTCCGCGTTGGGGAGACGCTCCCCAGCGAGTTGGGTCTTCCCCACCGTGGGCAGGCTCTGCCCACGCAACGCTAACCCTTGGCCCCTCCGGTGGTGGCGATCTCGGAGTATTCTTGACCTGAGCCTGCTGAGCTCGACTGGCAGGTGGGAGACGATCATGACGAGTATTGAGTTGAAGCGAGAAGTCCTTCGCTTGCCTGTCGAGGAGCGACTGGAGCTGGCCGAGGCCATCTGGGAAAGTGTGGAGGAGTGCGGAGCCCAACCTCCCTTACCCGAATGGCAACGGCAAATCCTCGATGAGAGGATTGAGGCCGACGAGGCTCAGCCGGATGCGGGCTCTTCTTGGGGAGACGTCAAGAAGAGAATCCTCGACTCTCTATGAGGAGCCTTCCCCTTTCTGTCAGTTCACAAGCAGAGGAAGAAGCACGGCAGGCAGCCCAGTGGTACGAGAGCGAGTCCCCGGGAC
>JANOCF010001090.1:0-1730 GCA_031412055.1 Holophagales bacterium
CAGGGCGAGCGCGAGGAACAGGGCGGCGATCATGGCGGCGGTCCTAGAAGCTGGCCGAGAGGCCGATCCAGAAGGTCCGGCCATATTCGGCCGATTCCTGCAGGAAGCGCTGGCCCGGTCCGGTGTTCTCCTGACGCCCCGAGTCCGACAGGTTCTGGGCTTCGAAGAAGGCCGTGAGCCGGTCGTCGAAGCGCCAGCTGACACTGGCGTCGATCAGGTGACGGCCCTTCCAGTACTGGTCGGCATTGGGGATGGTGTCGTTGATCGTCTCGAGGAAGCCGCCGATGTAGTTGTGCGAGATCCGGCCCTCGAACGGACCCTTCTGGTAGTAGATCGTGGCGTTGGTCGTCGTGTCCGGCTGCAGGAAGAAGCCCGTGGTGCGGGGACCCCGGCTGGTCAGGAAGGTGAACTCCGTCTCGAGGAAGGTGGCGTTCAGATTGATGCCGAAGCCGTCGAAGGGCTCGGGCAGGAATGTGAAGGCCTGCTGGAACGCCAGTTCGATCCCGGTGATCTTGGCCGTCTCGGTATTCTGCGGCGTGCGGATCTCGACCGGCTCGACACCGCGACCGATGCCGAGGTCAAGCTGCTGGACCGACGACAGGGTGAAGATCTCGTTCTCCAGGTCCTTGTTGAACACCGCCACCGAGATCAGGCCGTCGTCCTGGTAGTATTCGAACGACAGGTCGAGCCCCTCGCTCTCGCGGGGCTGAAGGTTCGGGTTTCCGCGCGACAGGATGGCCTGCGAGCCATTGAAGGTCAGGGTCTCGCGGGCCAAGATATCACCATAGTTGGCGCGGCCAATCGTGTTGGTCCAGGCGGCACGAATGACGAACCGGTCCGTGGCATCCCAGCGCGCGTGGACGCTGGGCAGGACATTGTCGTAGTCGCCCGACCGGTTGACCGGGGTGAAGACCGTGCCCTGCTGGCGGACGGAGTCGGTCTCGACCTCGGTCTTCTCGTAACGGAGTCCACCCAGCAGGGTGAAGTCGCCCCAGCGGTAGGAGGCCTGGGCATAGGCGGCGCTGACGTCCTCCTGCACCGTGAAGTCCGAAGGCAGCAAGACGGTCGCCGCGTTGAAGCTGGCCCGGTTGGCGGCAAAGAAGGCATTGGCCAGACCGACGTCCACCCGCGGCGTCAGCAGATAGCGGCTGGCGATCAGGGCCGTCGGCCCGACCCCGGCGACCGGGGCCAGGGTGTAAACGAAGCCCGGGATGGTGGTGTACGTCAGCTGGGTGCCGTCGACCTCATGCTCGATCGAGCGCAGCACGCCGCCAAATTTGGCCTTCAGGTTGCGCGTATCGCCACCGTCGTCGAAGGCGATGTCGGCGCGGGCCTCGATGACATCCTCGGTGCCTTCAGTCAGGGCATCGCGGCGGTTCAGGTGAACGAAATTCGCCGGGTTCCGCGTCGCCGCTTCATTGAAGGGCGTGAAGATCGGGAAGAAGTCCGAGGTGTCGTAGGTAAAGCCGTATTCGGTGCCCCGGGCATCGGCGGTCCGGAACTCTTCCGAGGTGTTCTCCTCCTCGACGCTGGAGCTCGACCAGGTCAGGTTGCCGCTCAGCATCCACTGAGGGGTGAGGTCCCATTCACCACCGCCCTGGACCAGGCTGATGGTCCGGGTCGTGATCGGCTGGTTCAGCTGGATGATGTTGCGACCACGGGCAAAGGTGCCGCTGGTCTGGGTCTGGCTGGTGACGTTGCCGATCGGCTCGGCGCGGTTTTCGATCCGC
>JANOCF010001091.1:0-3350 GCA_031412055.1 Holophagales bacterium
GCCGCCTCCCAGTCCACGGCGAGCTGGAGAAACAGGCTGTAGCGCTCCCGAGGGGCCAGGGCGAGCACCTGGCGGCGCTCTTCCCTGGTCAGCTCCCAGGCAACTCCCGGACTGCCCTGCTGGCGCTCGCCCCGATCGCCACGATCGCCACGATCGCCGCCGTCGCCGCCGTCGCTCATTGCGCCGCGGCTCCCCTCACGATCCAGGTCCGTTTCGCGCCGCTCGCGTCCTCGCCCGGTCCCACGAACAGCAGCTCCTCCGTGGTCTCGTCCTCCAGCTTGAACCGCACCCGGGCCTCGTAGGAATTGGCGTCCGCGGCCTCCACGGAGACCAGCTCCCAGCCCATGAACGACATGGAGGTGAGGGCGAGACCGCCCTCGCGGCGCTTGAACTGCTCCAGGGCGTTGGGAGAGAGGAAGTCCTGAGCCTGCTGCTCCTCGCCCCTCATCCGGAGGTCCATGAGGGCATTCACGAACTGCCGGACCCCTGCCTCGCCCGGATCCGAAGGGATCGGCGCCGGAGCGGGAACGGCGGGAGGAGTCTCCCTCGGCTCGCTCTCCAGCGGCGGAGCTCCGGCCTTCGGAGTCGCGGCGTCCCGGGCACAGGCGGGCAGCGCGAGGAGCACGACAGCCAGGAGGAGGAGACCGGAGCGGCTCAAGCGCGCAGCTCCTGGGGCTGCTCCAGCTCTTGGTCCTGTTCCTGCTCTTGGTCCTGTTCCTGCGTCTGTTCCTGCTCTGGGGCGTTCATCTCTTCTGTGGTCTCCATCGCGGGCATGGCGGGCATGGCGGGCATATCGCCCAGCTCGGCCAGGATCCATTCGCCGAGGATGTCGCGCTCCTCGGCTTCGAGCGTCAGGCCGGCGCTGTCGCAGAGCGCGAGCACGTTGCGGAAAAAGGACTGGGCCAGGGTCGTGGCATGGTCGCCGCCGTTCTGGCCGAACCGGTGGCCGCCGAAGGTGATGCCGCGCAGGATGAAGTTGACGCTGGCCCGGGCGACGGTCGCTCCCTCCTCGATGCACCGGTCGCGCACCGCCTTGGAGGTGCGGGTGAGGAAGTAGCCGTTCTTCCGCACCTCCTCGGAGATGTGGCGGAAGATCAGCCCGTACTCGGCGGGGGTCAGGTAGGGCGTGTCGGTGAGCTGGTGGACACGCCAGGCCAGGGAGCTGAGCCGCGGGTCGGTCGAGGGCAGCTCGTCGGGCCGTCCGTTGGCCGGGAGCTGGTGCCGGCCCGGATCGAAGAGGTAGCCGGGTTTGAGCGCGGACACCTCGAAGCCGGAGCCGTCGAACCCCTCGAGGAGGTCGCGGAAGGTGCCGGCCCCGGCCCAGCGGGAGTCGAGCACCTCCTCGCCGAACCGGCTGATGACCATCTGCGCGGCCCGCGCCATGGGCACGGCCACGTCCGACTCCGACACCAGGACGCGGACGTACTCCAGGATCTCTTCGGTAAGGGCGGTGAAGGCGGCCGGCGTGGGCCGCTCCCGGGACACGGCCGCGGCCACGGGACGGCCGATGATCTCGCCGTCCTCGTCCTCCATCGGTCCATCGCCGACCCGCACCCGCCAGGGGTCGCCCTCCAGCATCTCCAGGTCGCGGCGCGCCTGGAGCACCGCGCTGGTCATGCCGCGCAGGCTGTTGAAGCCCAGCCAGTTGGTGCTGGCCGTGAATTCGGTGAACTCGCGGTAGATCCCCGGCAGGTCGGTGGCGACCAGCTCGCCCATGGCGCTCGCCTTCTCGTAGACCTTGTCGGCGATGCGGCGCAGCAGCTCCTGCATGGCGGTGTTGCGCGGCCCTTCGGCGCCGCTCGACGCCGTCACCGTGACGCCGATGGCGTCTTCCAAGAAGGTGTCCTGGTCGATCAGGAGGTCGCAGGCGGCCTTGTAGGCGATGGAGGCCGGCCCGACGGCCAGCACCGCGCTGCGCCGGTCGTGCTTGGAGAGGCGCAGCAGCATGGGGGTGAAGTCGGCGTCCCCGGAGAGGATGATGAACTCCTCGAACCGGGTGGCGTGCCCCAGGGCGTCGAGGATGTCCATGACCATCTGGATGTCCGCGCTGGTCTTGCCGCCGCTGGTCAGGGGCGGGCAGTCCGCCACCTCGAAGGCCGAGCGGGTGAAGTAGGGGCGGAAGCGGCCGAACTGGGACGGGTTCAGGTAGCAGCGCCGGAACAGGATCTTGCGATGGGTCCGCCCGCCGCCGATACCGAGGTGGTCCAGCGGAAGCTTGTCCTGCAGCCATCGCAGCCAGTGGCCCGGGTCTGTCGCAAACTGCTCGGCCGCGTTCGGGTCCTCGCGTTGCAGTCCCAGATAGATGTTGTCGAAATCGACGAAGAGAGCTGCCCGCACGTGCGACGGCATGTCCTGCGCCATAGAGATCCTCCACCCGAAAGGAAAGCGGGGCCGGCCGAAAACCGGACCCCATCCCAGGCATTCTACCGGATCGGGGTGACAAGCAACTTTCTATTTCCTACCCGAAACATTCCTGTCACCCGGCACGTAAGGTCGAGTGTGAGCCCTTTCCCGGGCTCCCCCGGAAGAGAAGGAGGGAGTTCGATGCCAGCTTCTGCCGAGACCAGGATCGATTCGATCGAGGTCCATTCCAATATTGCCAACAATACCTCTAAGAGGAACCGCACACTTTGGATTGTGGCGGCCCTGCTCGTCGTTCTGGTGGCGGGTATCTCCGTGGTCAAGGTCGCGGCCTCCAATAACGCCTCCAAGACTGCCGTCAAAGAAGAGGCTGGAGAGAAGAAGGCGCCGGTCCCGGTCGGCGTGGCCGCGGTGGAGACCGGCACGGTCTCCTCGTATATCCGCTCCACGGCCAACCTGGTGTCCGACAACGAGGTCAAGGTCCTGTCCGAGTCCGACGGGCGCATCGCCCGGCTGCTGGTGGACGAGGGCGACTGGGTGAGCAAGGGGCAGACCCTGGCGACGCTGGACCGCGGGGACACCGGCATCGACCTCGCCAAGCGCAAGGTCAAGGCCGAGAACTCCCGCCTGATCTACGAGCGCGGCGAGCGGATGCTGGGCGAGGGGCTCATCAGCCAGGAGACCTTCGAGAAGCTGCGCATGGAGAACGAGATGTCCCGCCAGGAGGTCGCCGAGAGCGAGTACCGGATCGGCAAGACCGCGATCCGCGCTCCGTTCTCCGGCCGCATCACCTCGCGGCTCGTGGAGCAGGGCCAGCACGTGAGCCCCGCCGGGGAGATGTTCGTTCTGGCCGACTTCGACCCGCTGGTGGCCTACATCCACCTGCCGGAGAAGGAAGTCCTCGGCCTCCGCACCGGCCGCGAGTCGCGCATCACGCTCAAGGCCGACGAGTCGGTCGTCTTCCGCGGCCGCATCCGCCAGATCAGCCC
>JANOCF010001092.1:0-4088 GCA_031412055.1 Holophagales bacterium
CCCCTGGTCTGGCGTAACACGATCGATCCCGCCGCGAAGAGCCCCACCTTCCGGGTGCTCGCGCCGCGTCTCGAAGCGGAGAGCTACTACACCTTCGAGTTCCGCTACCAGAAGCAGGTCACTCCCGAGGAAGCCCAGGCCTTCGCCCAGAAGGTCGAGCAGGTCGTCAGCCGGGTCCTCTGGGGCGACCCGGGGACCAACCCCAGGATCTCATCGCCGGAGGAGCTTCCGCTGCAAGGATCGCTCTTCGAGCCGGAGATGCAGGCGATCCATGACGAGCTCCGGTCCGCCCTCAAGCAGATCACGGGGTCCGACCGGATCGTGGAGCCCGGAACGATCTTCTCGGAGAGGACGAGCTTCTCCTCGGTGGTCGGTGATTTCAACCTCCGGCTGCGCCCGATACGGCAGAGCCAGAGCAAGATCGTCGACGCCATCAACGACTACAGGGACCAAGTGGCCAACGCCAACAGCCTGCTCTCCCAGGTGCGCAGCGATCCCGCCCTGCCCAGGCTGCAGCAGGCCCTGGCGGCTTCGGATTCGAGCGTCCAGCACCATGCCCAGACGATCTCGGACGCCCTGGCCGTGCCCGACCTGCCGGTGCTGAGGCCCGAAGACCGCAGAGACCAGGAGACCTTGGCCGCCTTTGTCGCGGCCAGCTCGCAGGCCGTCGCCGACGCGGATGGGAAGCTGACGGCCCTGTCGAGTCTGCTCAGCGGCAAGCTGTTCGGGTCCAACGGCAGTCCGGCGGCGTTCCTGAAGCCGCTTGCCGACTCCTCGGCGCTCGCGGCCGCGGACCTGGATTCGCTCCGGAGCCTGGGCGGGGCGACGAGCGCCCCGAGCACGGCAGCCCGGATCGTCGATGTCGCTTCCGGCAACCTCCAGAGGTTGCAGCGCCAGCTCGGCGAGCGGACCTTGGCGGGCGCCATCGTGGCGGACCAGTACCGAACCCAGGTGGAGGGCAGGACCGTCGTTGCCGGCTCGACGACCGGCAGCTTCGCCACGCAGCACAAGAACTACGTGAGCGCGGACACCGGCCTGGCGTACGCGCCGGAGCTCGACGAGTTCCCGACCTACGCGGGCACGAACATCTACTTCCGGCCCGTGAACAAGGCCGCACCGCTCAACCAGTTCGGCGGCTTCTTCGACACGCTCAGCCGGCGCGTGTCGGTGACCATCGGCCTCACGGCCCAGGGCGTGGGCGACGACGGCAAGACCCGCAAGGACCTTTTCAACAGCCAGTCCCTGGTCCTGGGGATCGGGGCGCGCATGACGAACTCGGTGCGCCTGACCGCGGGCGGCCTGGTCTTTCTCGAGACCGATCCCAACCCACTGGTCGACGACGACGCCGTGGCGGTCACACCGTTTCTCTCGATCTCATTCGACATCGACGTGGTGCCGACGCTGCAGGGCATCGGCGGCCTTTTTAAGACGGGCAACCCACTGTAGGAGGCTCCCATGGCCATCGACATCAAGATCGACCTGACCGCCATCCCGTCCGTCACCGGCCTCCCCGCGAGGATCAACCTGGGGCAGACCATCGAGTCCAATTTCCCCGGAGGCGAGGCGGCGCAGATCACCTACACGATCGACGGCGGCGGCCGGGTCGTGTTCGAGGGGGGCGGCACCACGTTCCAGGTGGCCGGCGTCCACGTCCCCCAGGCGCTGCTGCAGCGGCAGGACACGGTGGGCCTCGTCTGGATCGGCGGGAGCCCCACCAACGCACAGGCCGTGATCCACCAGAGCATCCAAGGGGTGGAGAACACCTGCCGTGACAGCGTCGTCATCTCGATCCAGTGAGGTGTAGCATGATCCTTCGCAACCCTGTCTCGTGCGCCGCTCTCCTCGCTCTCTGCCTGTCCGGCTGCTATGACAAGTCGGACTACTCGCCGACCGGGCAGCACATCGACGACATCATCACCCTGACCTCGGTCAGCGGGGCCACGAGCCTGCCCGCCGACGGATTCTCGCGCCTGCAGCTCGAAGCGCGCCTGCTCGGCGCTCCGGCCCTCGATCGGCGGACGGTCGTCTTCTCGACGACCGCCGGCACGCTGAACGGCGGGCAGCCGGTGGACAACTGCGCCGGCTGCAGGAAGGTCGAGGCGGATGGCAGCGGCCGCGCGGTCATCGAGCTGGTGAGCGCGCAGAACGTGGGCACCGCCCTGGTCACCGCGTCGCCGCAGGACGCCCCCGGAGTCCTGGTGCAGATGTCGGTCGGCTTCGTCGCGGTTCAGCCCGACGGGATCATCCAGTTCGTCCGCGCTCCGGGGAGGGCGCCGGCCGACGGCGCGACGCTCACCACCTACACGGTGGAGGTCTCGGGGGCGATTCCCCAGGCGTCGCGCAAGGTGACGTTCACGGCCACGGGCGCGACGTTCTCGAACGGCCAGTCGGTCATCGAGGTCGACGTCGACGCCGGGAACCGCGCTTCCGCCGACCTGAAGAGCCCCGCCCAGATCGGCACTTCACGGGTGCTGGCGACGATCAACGGGGTGACGCGCGAGGTGTCGGTCCAGTTCGAGCGGGCGCTGCCGGACGGGATCATGGTCACGGCCTCGCCCGACTCTGTGCCCTCCGCGGCAGAGTCGAAGGTGACGGTCACGGCGACGCTGCTGCGCGACATCGGGGCGGTTTCGGACGGGACGATCGTGACCTTCCGCGCCGTGGGGGCGAAAGGCGCCCCGGTCGGCCGGTTCACGAACATCACCCGCACGACGGGCGGCGTGGCGACGGCCGACTTCTACCCCGGAGCCATTACCCCGGGCCTGGTGACCGTAATCGTCGGTGCCCAGGACACGAGCGTGACGGGCAGCGTAGAGGTCGAGGTCACGGCGGCGGGCGGTACGTAGAGGCTCTGCCGGGCCCGGTTTGTCCAGCTCGGGTCGCATTCCGGGCTGGACGGAATGCGGCGACTCTGGTACAAGGAGCATGAGCCTTCCGCTATGCATCAAAGCCTCCTCATCACCGGGATGCACCGGTCCGGCACTTCTTTGCTGGCCAGTATCGCCCTGAAGGCGGGGATCGACATGGGCTTCGCCCTGATGAAGCCTGGGCGCGGCAATCTTCGCGGTCATTTCGAAGACCTCGCCTTCTACCACTTCCACGAGCGGTTCCTGGAGCGCCGGGAGATCAGTTCGTTCGCGCTGCCGGACGGTTGGAGCCCCGATCCCACGCCTGAGGAAAACGAGGAGGCCCGTGCCCTGGTCTCCCCGGCCCGGCCCCTCTGGGGGTTCAAGGACCCGAAGGCGGCTCTCTTCCTCGACTTCTGGGACCAGCGGCTGCCTTCTCCCCTGTATCTCTTCGTCTACCGCCATCCCGTGGAGGTCGCGCTGTCGCTCCTCCGGCGTGGGTTGGAGCTGGAAGTCCAGCAGGATCCGCGCGTGGCCTTCCGCGCCTGGATGGCCTACAACGGGCGGCTGCTCGCCTTCCGCTCCGCCCATCCCGGCCGCTGCCTGCTCTGGCATGTGGCGGGCGCGACCCACTCCATAAACAATACTGTCGCGAGCCTGGAAGAGCGGCTCGGCGCCCCCTTGCAGAAGGCGGACTGGGGATCGCTGTTCCATCCGGATGAGCTGAGCGGGCTCTGCGCCCGCGAGATCGACTGGCCGGCTCTCCTGCCGGACGTCTTCGAGTTGTACCAGCGGCTGGAGATGGCGGCGGATCTGCCCGGGGCCGGCCTCAGGCCGGAGAGGCCCGAGCCGACCGGCCGCGAGCGGGAGCTCCTGGAGACCAACGAGCACCTGCTCGCGGCCATGTTCGGCACGGTATCTCCTGGGTGGAGAGGCGCCGGGTCGGGAGGCGCCTTTCCAGGGACCCTGCGGAACGACTACGCCCGGCTCCGGCTGCTCACCGCCCATTACCAGGAGGACACCCGCGGGCACGAGGCGGAGAAGGCGGCCCTGGTCGAGCGGCTCCGGCTGCAGGCCGCCCAGCAGGAGGAGGAAACCCGCGCACAGGAGGCGGAGAAGGCGGCTCTGGTCGAGCGGCTCCGGCTGCAGGCCGCCCAGCGGGAGGAGGACACCCGCGCCCTGGAGGCGGCGATGGCGAAGCTGGCCGAGCGGCTCCGTGAGATGGAGGAGGACCGGCTACAG
>JANOCF010001093.1:0-2096 GCA_031412055.1 Holophagales bacterium
GTCTCCTGCCTGGGTGGAGCGGCAAAGGGATATCCGTCCACGTCCGCGGTCTGCCAGGCCGCTTCGGCCTGCAACCTGATTCCGGCCGGGGACGAGTGCCGTCCCTCCTCCACGGTGGCCGGAGGAGAGGCCGTGGAGCTCATCCGCCGTACGCTCGAGCATCTGGGCGGCTCGTGAAGTTCACGATCCCGAATCTTCTCTCCGTCCTGCGGATGGGGCTGGTGCCCCTGTTCATCATCGCGGTCATCGACGGCGAGTCGACCCGGGCCCTGATCATCTTCGTGATGGCCGGGGTCACCGACGCGCTGGACGGGTTCATCGCCCGCTTCGCCAACCAGCAGTCGCTCCTCGGCGCCTACCTTGACCCGATCGCGGACAAGATCCTGCTGACCTCCGCCTTCGTCTCGCTGTCGATCCCCAGCCTCAACCACGGCGTCCAGATCCCCCTCTGGATCACCGTGCTGGTGATCGCCCGCGATCTTCTGTTGGTGGTGGTGGCCCTGATCCTCTACCTTGCCGCGGGTGTGCGCACCTTCCCGCCGTCGCTGCTCAGCAAGCTGAACACCCTGGCCCAGGTGGCCGCCGTGCTCGTGGTCCTGATTTCGGGTGTGATGCCGGGCCTGGAGGCGGTCGCGACGACGCTCCTCTACGTAGTGGCCGTGCTGACGCTCTCCTCCGGGCTGGACTACGTCTATCGCCGGGCCGTAGGCAGCCAGACAGCCTCTTGAGGCCTCCTGAGGCGTACCCGCTTCTGGTAACATGCCCCTACCGGGGGATTTGATGTCCGACTTCGTCCATCTGCACCTTCACAGCCAGTACAGCCTCCTCGACGGAGCCAACCGCCTCGACGACGTGATCGGCACGGCCGTGGCCATGGGCATGCCCGCGATCGCCCTGACCGACCACGGCAACATGTTCGGCGCGATCGAGTTCTACACCCGCGCCAAGGCCGCCGGAGTCAAGCCGATCATCGGCGTGGAAGCGTACGTGGCCCAGGGGAGCCGCCTCGACCGCACACCCGGCCGGGGGAGCAGCAACCACCTCGTGCTCCTGGCCCGCAACGAGACCGGCTACCGCAACCTCCTGAAGCTGACCTCCTCCGCCTACCTGGAGGGGTTCTACTACAAGCCGCGCATCGACAAGGAGCTGCTGCGCCAGCACAGCGACGGGCTCATCTGCCTCTCCGCCTGCCTCAAGGGGGAGATCAACGAAAAGATCGTGAAGAGCCAGGAAAAGGAGGCCGAGGCCACTGCGATCGAGTTCCTGGAGATCTTCGGAGAAGGCAACTTCTACCTGGAGATGCAGGACCACGGGATTCCGGAGCAGCGGCTCGCCGCCGACGTCGTCCGCCGGATCTCCAAGCGCACCGGCATCCCCCTGGTGGTCTCCAACGACTGCCATTACCACAAGAAGGAAGACGCCTTCGCGCACGACATCCTGCTCTGCATCGGGACGCAGAAGACCTTCTCCGACCCCGACCGGATGAAGTACGCCTCCGACAACTTCTACATGAAGTCGGCGGACGAGATCCACAAGGTCTTCCCCGACGATCACGCGGCGATCGAGAACACCCTTGCCATCGCCGAGCGCTGCAACCTGGTCATCCCCATGGGGCAGTTCCAGCTCCCGGAGTACACGGTTCCGGAGGGCTACACCCTTCAGGGCTACTTCGCCCATGTGGCCCGCGAGGGCCTGGAGGAGCGGCTCTCGGTCCTGCGCGCGCGGAGCGCCAAGCGGCTGCAGAAGAACCCGGAGACCCGGTACCTCGAGCGCCTGGAGTACGAGATCCAGGTCATCGAGAAGATGGGCTTCGCCGGCTACTTCCTGGTGGTCTGGGACTTCATCCGCTACGCCAAGAGCAACGACGTGCCGGTAGGGCCGGGCCGCGGCTCGGCCGCCGGCTCGGTGGTCTCCTGGGCCCTGAAGATCACCAACATCGATCCGCTCCAGTACGACCTCCTGTTCGAGCGCTTCCTCAACCCCGACCGCATCAGCATGCCGGATATCGACATCGACTTCTGCATGCGCCGCCGGGGCGAGGTCATTCACTACGTGACGGAGAAGTACGGCCGCGACCGGGTGGCCCAGATCATCAC
>JANOCF010001094.1:0-2666 GCA_031412055.1 Holophagales bacterium
GAGACCACGCACGAGATCGCCGACGGCAACTTCGGCGGCAACGTGGAGATGCAGGGGCTCACCTTCGAGCTTGCCGACCTCGCCGAGGACTTCAACCGCATGAGCGGGCACGTCTCGAGCCATGTGCAGCAGCTCCGGCAGGCGGCCCAGGCCAACCGCGAGCTGTTCATCGGCTCCATGCGCGCCTTCGTGGCCGCCATCGATGCCAAGGACCCCTACACCCGGGGCCACTCCGAGCGCGTCGCGCAGTACAGCCGGACCATTGCCCGGTACCTGCAGCTCCCCGAGGAGGTCCAGCACAAGGTCTGGATCAGCGGGCTCCTCCACGATGTCGGCAAGATCGGCGTCGAGGACCAGGTCCTGCTGAAGGAGGGCAAGCTCACCCCGGAAGAGTTCGAGAAGATGAAGCTGCACACCGTGATGGGCGCCGAGATCATGACGCCGATCGAGCAGCTCAAGGAGATGGTGCCCGGCATCCGCTCGCACCACGAAGCCTGGAACGGCCGCGGCTATCCCGATGGGCTCAAGGGGGAGCAGATCCCTCTCTACGGCCGGATCATCGGCGTGGCCGACACCTTCGACGCGATCACCACCAACCGGCCGTACCAGCAGGCCTACAGCCTGGACTACGCGGTGGAGACGATCAAGAAGCTCACCGGCAGCCGTTTCGACGCCAAGATCGTCACCGCCTTCCTGCGCGCCTTCGACGCCGGGGACATCCGCCCGCGGACTGGCCGTTCGGATTCGCAGGTGATCCAGCCCAAGGCGGCAGCTTCAAGGTAGAATCCTGGCCGGATGTTCGACTTCATTCTTTCCACCCTGCTGGCCAACAACAAGAACGCCCTCGGCGCCCTCTTCCTCGACGGCACCGGCGAGACGGTGGACTTCGTCTGCTCCGACTACAGCCCGTACGAGATGAAGGTGGTCGGCGCCTACCTCGGCATCTACCTGCGCCGCTTCGAGAAGCTCCTGTCGGGCAGCAACCTGGGCGACCTCCAGGTCCTGCACATCGAGAAGCGCGGCCTGCACATCTTCGTCGTGCCCCTTCCGGACGGCTACTGCGTCGCCCTGGTCCAGCGTCACCCGGCCCTCATCGCCCAGGCCCGCGCCAGCCTGGGCGAAGCGGTCGATCAGCTCAAGCGCGAACTGTTCCCGTAGGGACGCAGGCGAATCGCCGGAGCGCTGAGCCAGAGCCCTCCCCTGCTGCGGGGCTTGCGCCCCTCGCCCCGAAGCTCCCCCGAAACCCTCCCTCCTCTTCCTGCGTAGTCTTCTTCAGAAATCGGGCCGGCGGAGGCTGTTCAACCCCGGGGCCTGGGAGGGACAAAATGAGCGACGAAATCCAGACGTACCCGACGGAGCCTGCCGAAAAGCGCCTCAATGCGTTCGTCCGCTTCTTCATCGCGCCGGTCGAGGTCCGTTCCTATACGAACCTGTTCTACCTGCTGCTCTCGTTTCCGCTGGGCATCTTCTATTTCACCTTCCTGGTCACCGGGCTGGCGACGGGTTTTGCGCTGACCCTGATCTGGATCGGCCTGCCCATCCTCGCGTTCGTCTTCGCTGCGAGCTTCGGCATGGCTGCCCTGGAGCGCCGGCTCGCCATCCACCTGCTGGGCGCCAAGGTGCCCCCCATGAGCCCGCCGCCGGTGCCGGAGCCCCAGTCGATCTGGCAGACCATCCAGCAGTTCCTGGCCAACCCCGTCACCTGGAAGGGGATGGGCTACCTCTTCCTCAAGTTCCCCCTCGGGATCCTGAGCTTCGTGGTGACCGTCACCCTGCTGTCCGTGTCGGCCGCGCTCATCCTCGCCCCCGCCGCCTACACCTGGGGCGACCTCAACCTCGTGTTCTGGAACGTCGACAGCTACTTCGAGACGTTCCTGATCTCGGCCGTGGGTGTGCTGTTCCTCTTCCTGTCGATCAACCTGCTCAACGGGTTGGCACTGGTCTGGCGCGAGTTCGCCGAAGTGATGCTCGGCAGCCGGCAATTCGAGGTGTCCGCGGCCCCGCCGCCGCCGATGTCGACTCTCCCGACCATGGCGCTGCCCATCTCCTGAGGCCCCTGATCGCCTGATACTCTCTCTGCCGGCGCGCTCTCACCAGCGCGCCGGTTCGTCGTAACCCCCCCGGGAGGCCGTTTGGACAACTTCTGGCAGGACATCCGCTTCGGATTCCGCACCCTGCTCCGCAGCCCGGCCACGACCCTGGTCGCGGTGATCACCCTGGCGCTGGGCATCGGCGCCAACTCCGCCATCTTCAGCGTCGTCGACAGCGTGCTCCTGGAGCCGCTGCCGTACTCCCAGCCCGACGAGCTGGTCATGGTCTGGGAGGCCGCGCCCAAGCTGGGCTTTCCGCGCTTCACCGTCTCGCCGGCCAACTTCCACGACTTCCGCAAGCAGAGCCGGTCGTTCGAGCATCTGGTGGCCATGCAGCGCCGGCGGCTCAACCTGACCGGGGGCGAGCAGCCCGAGGTGCTCCTGGGCTCCGCGGTCAGCCCGGCCTTCTTCCGCATGCTCGACGTGAAACCCCTGCTCGGGCGCGGCTTCGAAGAGGAAGAGGGGATCCCCGGCAAGGGAAAGGTGGCGGTCCTCTCCTATGGTCTCTGGCAGCGGCGCTTCGGCGCGGACCGGGGGATCGTCGGCCGGTTGCTCAACCTGAACGGCGAAAGCTTC
>JANOCF010001095.1:0-4956 GCA_031412055.1 Holophagales bacterium
CGTTCCTGTTCCCGGTGGCGATCTTCCTGGCCTGCGGCTTCTTCCTCTGGAACTGGAGCCCGACCTGGCTCGACCCGCGGATCAACCGCATCCTCATGCTGATCGATCCCGGCGGCTTCCGCTGGCTCAACGAGACCTGGCTCAAGCTGGACCGCGGGGCGGACTTCTACAACACGGCCCGCATCGGTCTCGACCTGCCGTTCGCCCTCTCGCGGCTGGTCTTTCTCGGGCTCGGCCTGCTGGGAGTGACCCTGGCGCACCGCCACCTGGGGCAGACGGTGCGCGGGCGGATTCGCGAGCCCTGGAGACTGCGGCGGCGGATCCCCGTCCAGACCACCCCCGACAGCTCCGTCTCCGTGGCCGTCCCCGTGCCGCGTCCCCTGGCCTCACTGGGAATGACGATCCGGCCACCCGGGCTGATCGGCGCCACGCTGCGGGTGGCACGGAGCGAGGCAAGAGAGCTCCTCGCGAGCCCCGCGATCTATCTCTTCGGGGCGCTCATCCTCGTCCAGACCCTGGGCAACGCCGTCACCGAGCTGGGCTCGCTCCAGACGCGCCTGCTGCTCACCCCGGGACAGCTCGCCGTGAGCGCCCTGGAGTCGCTGACGGTGATGCTCTGCCTGCTGCTGATGTTCTACACCGGCCAGTCGCTGGAGCGGGAACGCAGCACGGGGCTCGCCTCGCTGGTCTACTCGGCTCCGGTGCCGACCGCGTCCCTCCTGTTCGGCAAGGTGCTGGCCAACAGCCTGGTAGGGCTGGCCGTGATCGCCGGGTCGTTTCTGGGCAGCGCGACCGCCCTGCTCATTCAGGGGAAGGTGGCCCTCGATCCCGTCCCCTACATCCTGGTCTGGGGCCTGCTGCTTCTCCCGACGCTGCTGATGTGGACCTCGTTCATCCTCGCGGTGCAGTCCGTGACCGGCCAGCGCCTGGCGACCTACGGCGTGGGGCTCGCGGCGCTGGCCTTCACCTTCTACCGTCTGTTCACCGGGACGAGCTGGGTAGGGAACTGGATCCTCTGGGAGGCGGTGTCCTGGACCGACATGGGTCCCCTGCAGCTCGACCGCAAGGCCCTGGTGCTCAGCCGGCTCCTCGCCCTGGGTCTGACGGCCTTCTTCACCGCCGTGGCGGTTCACGCCTTCGGGCGGCGCCAGGCGGACGCGGCCGGCACCCTCCACCGCCTGCAGCGTGCTCCCGCCTCCCTGCTCCGGCTCGCCCCGTTCGCCATCGTCCCGCTGGTGACCGGCATCCTGCTCTGGCTCGCCGTGCTCGACGGCTTCGGGGGAGGAACGATGGAGAAGAAGGGCAAGGACTACTGGACGCAGAACCTCGCCACCTGGCTGGATGCGCCGCAGCCGTCCCTGACCGCCGTGGACCTCGACGTCGAGATCGAGCCGGAGCGCCGGCACTTCCGCACCCGGGGCACCTACGAGCTGGTCAACGACCGCGCCGAGCCGCTCTCGCGCTTCGCCTTCACGGGCGGCCCGCACTGGCGGAACGTGAAGTGGACCCTGGGGGGGAAGCCTTTCGAGCCGGACAACCGCTCGGGGCTCTATGTCTTTCCCGGGCCGATCCCGCCCGGCGGCCGGCTGCGGGTGGGCTTCGACATGGAAGGACAGTTCCCCGAGGGAATCAGCAAGAACGGCGGCGACCTGTCCGAGTTCATCCTCCCCGCGGGCGTGGTGCTCACCAGCTTCCGTCCGAGCTTCGTGCCGATGATCGGCTTCCTGGAGGGGATCGGCATCAAGGAAGGGGAGAACGACTACGAGCCCCGCGAGTACCCCGACGACTACTTCCGCGGCCAGACCGACTCCTTTGCCGGCTCGAACCGCCCGTTCCGCACCCGCATCCGGGTCACCGGCCCGGCGGACTACACCTGGAACTCGGTCGGCACCCGGGTCAGCGAGGAGGTCCGGGACGGCCGCCGCAGCGTGGTCTGGCAGAGCGAGCGCCCGGTCAACTTCTTCAACGTGGTCGGCGGGCGCTGGAAGGAGCGGCGCGGCCGGGGGACGGTCATCTACTACCACCCGGAGCACGAGTACAACATCGACGACATGAGCGCGGCCCTGGGCGCCGCGCGGCGCTGGTACTCGGAGTGGTTCCACCCGTTCCCGTGGCGCGAGCTGAAGCTGTCGGAGTTCCCCAGCCTGGCCAACTACGCCCAGGGCTTCCCGACCAACATCACCTTCTCCGAAGGGATCGGGTTCCTCGCACAGACCGACGAGAAGACCGACATCGTCTTCGCAGTGACGGCCCACGAGACCGCTCACCAGTGGTGGGGCAACCTGGTCGCCCCGGGCAAGGGTCCCGGCGGGTCGATCCTGTCGGAGGGGATGTCGCACTTCTCGACCCTGCTGCTCATGGAGAAGGTCAAGGGTCCCAAGGCACGGATGGCGTTCGCCAGGCAGATCGAGGAGAGCTACGGCAACGAGCGCCGCCCCGACGCCGAGCGACCCCTGGTCAAGATCGACAACTCCCGGGAAGGGGACAAGACCGTCACCTACGACAAGGGCGGCTGGGTCTTCTGGATGCTCATGCGCCACATGGGACCGGACCGGGCCCTGGCCGGCCAGCGGCAGTTCATCCGCGACTGGTCCGGCAAGCCCGACCACCCGTTGCTGCAGGACTTCCTGGCCACGATGCGCCCCTTCGCCGCCGACCCGGCCGCGTTCGACGCGTTCGCGAAGCAGTGGTTCCACGAGGTGGTCGTGCCCGAGTACGAGCTGACCGATGCCCGCAAGGAGAGGACGGGCAGGCAGTGGCGGGTCACGGCGAAGCTCCGCAACGCGGGCACCGGCAGGATGCCGGTCCAGGTGGCTTGCGTCCGCGGGGAGCGGGACGCGCGTACCACGGTAACCCTCGGCTCGGGCGAGGAGCGGACGGTCGAAATCGTCAGTTCATTCGAGCCCGAGCGGCTGGTCGTCGATCCGGACGTGCACGTGCTCCAGCTTCGCCGGAAGTCGGCGGTCGCCTCTCTTGCAGAGCTTGACGACACCCTGAAATGACATTTTGACCTCGTTTTCCGTTTCTTAAGGGGTAGAAATGAAGGCTGCCCGATGATATCGTTCTTACGGATTGATATCACCGGGGAGCCACGATGATTCGAACCCTGATCAGTCTGGACGACGAGGACAAACAATGGCTCGACCGGAAAGCGAAAGAGGAGGGCACGACCATGGCTCAACTGGTGCGAATCGCCGTACGCCGTTATCGGGAGCAGTCCGAACGGGAGGCGTCGCAGCCGTCCCTGGAGGAGCTGCTGCGGCAGACATCCGGCCTCTTGAAGGAGGGCGACGGCCTGGAGGCTCAGATCCGGCTCCGCGACGAGTGGGGCGAGTAGGAGGCCGGGGACCGCTGAGGCTCTTGCTGGACTCGGTGATCCTCATCGACCACTTCAACGGCCGGGCAGAGGCCACCCGCTACCTGGCGCGGGTGGCCGGCGAGGCGGCCCTGTCGGTCATCACCCGGGCCGAAGTCCTCGCCGGATTTGGAGCGGAGGACGTGAGCGCCCCTGCAGCCCTGCTGGACCGCTTTCCCACTCTGGGAATCGACCGGCCCGTGGCCGACCTGGCTGCCCGCCTCCGCCGGGAGCATCGCTGGAAGATGCCCGACGCCCTGCAGGCCGCCCTGGCCCGGTATCACGGTCTCTCGCTGGTGACCCGGAACACCCGGGACTTCCCCCCGGACCGCCATTCATTCGTGGTGATTCCCTACACCTTCACCTCCGACGGCGCACCCCTTGCATCCCAGGGGTCAGGACGAGAGGAGAAGCCATGAGGCACGACAGCCACGACAGTGATACGGATCGGACCGCCCCGAGAATAGCGGCCTTGCGGAACCTGCAGGGCTACCGCGTAGTCCATGAAGACCCTGACATCCGCGGCTGGGAAGTGGTAGGAGGCGACGGACTGAGAATCGGCGAGGTGAACGACCTCCTGGTGGACACCACCGCGGGCAAGGTCTGCTACCTGGACATCCAGCTCGACCCGGCCCTGTACCGCACCGGACCGGACCCCTCGGCCCTGATCGAGGGCAAGATGGATGAGCGTCCGCGGGAGTTGAACGTGGCGGGCGTGGCGGGCGCTCCCGAGCTCGATCCGCTGGCCGATGCCGGCATGAGCGGCGTCATCGGCCATGCCGTCGTCCCGGCCCCGGTGATGACCCCGAGCCTCGTGGGCGCCACAACCATGACCGAGTTCTGGGTCCGGGAGTCGATCTCCGACGAGGAGAACGCCCTCACCGCCCATCGGCACCTGGACCACCGGCATCACCCTGAGGAGAGGCACGTGGTCTACCCCATCGGGCAGGCGCAGCTCGACGACAGCCAGGACCGGGTGATCCTCGCCAGCCAGCGCTCCGAGGACGCCGTCAACCTGCCCGTCTACGTGCCCGGCGAGATCAGCCCGGACTACGAGCAGGGGCTCCGGAAGTGGTTCGACCCGTCCTTCACTCCCTCCGCCGGCCAGGATCTGTACGCCCACGACCTGTATGACGAGGAGCGTTTCTACCGGGGCCGCCGGGCTTCCCGGGAAGAAACGTCCCTGCCGACCCGCTGACGATAAAAACGTCTCGATTCTCTTCCTGAAAAAAGGGTGCTCCACCATCCGGGGCACCCCTCCTTTTTTTCCCGTTTTTACCTTTTGGGCTTGCATCTCGTGTAAGGCCTAGGAATAATGCGCACCCGTCGATAGTTCTTCGGGTGACCGGTGCGCTCACAACTTTGAGGAAGTTCCTACATGAGAAAAGCCCTGTTCCGGACCATTGCCGCCGCTACGGCCGCCACCGTCCTGCTGCTCGCCCCTGCTCTGGGAGCGCAGACCCTCGATCAGACCCTCAGCGGCTGCAACGGCGTGGCTCCTCTGCGGACGATCCAGGCCAATCCTTCGACCTACAAGAACCTCTTGACGACGCTTCAACCCGGTGACCGGCTCCTGCTGGCACCCGGAACCTATACCCAGC
>JANOCF010001096.1:0-11510 GCA_031412055.1 Holophagales bacterium
GCGGCTCGGTGACGGGCTGGCGCTCGGCAATGCCCGGCGCCTTGAACTCCAGCGGCCGGCGGTGCGGGGTCTCGATGACGCCCTTGCCGTCCAGCGGGCGGCCGAGCGGGTCGACCACGCGGCCGATCAGCTCGTGGCCGACCGGCACGGAGAGCAGCTCGCCGGTGCGCCGCACCTCGTCGCCCTCCTTGATGCCCAGGTAGTCGCCGAGGACGACCGCGCCGACCGAGCTCTCCTCCAGGTTGAACACCTGGCCGAAGGCGCCGTTGGCGAACTCCAGGCGCTCGCCGGCCATGGCGGCGGTGAGGCCGTAGATGCGCGCGATGCCGTCGCCGACCTCGAGCACCTTGCCCACCTCGGAGAGGTCGACCTCGGTGCGGTACTTCCGGATCTCCTCGGTGATGACGGATCCGATCTCGTCGACATTGAATCTCATGAGTGTTCCTCGAATCTTGCGAAAATTGCGGTTGCCAAAAGTTTCCAGCTCACCGCTCAGGCGCGGGAGCGAACGATCTCCTGGGACGCGCGCCGCTCGAGGTTCTGCCCGAGCTCGCGCAGCCGGCTCGACACGCTGCCGTCGATCTTCCGACCGCCGACCTCGATGACGATGCCGCCGATCAGCGAAGGGTCCACCTTCTCGATCAGGAACGGCTGCCTGCCGGTGAAACGCGCGACCGATTCGCGGACCCGGACCCGCATCGGCTCGCTGAGAGGCACCGCCGTGCGCACAACGGCGTCGGCGATGCCGCGCAGGTCGCGGAACTCGATGCGGTAACCCTCGGCGATGGCGCGCAGAAGGCCGAGACGGCCCTTGCGGTTGACGACCTGGAGCGAGTCGACGAGCAGGTCGCTCGCCCGGCCGCGGAAGGCCTTCTCCACGGTCCGGCCGCGGTCCTCGGCCTCGACGAGCGGGCTGCCCAGGAACTGCTCGAACTCGGGGTTCCGGTCCAGGTACTTCACCAGCTCCATCAGCTCGTCGAGCACGGCCTCGGCCTGGCCCTGCTCCTCGGCAAGCTCCAGGATCGACCTGCTGTAGACGCGGGCGAGGGCCAGCTCGCGGTCGCTCACATTCGCCATGGTCCGTCTCCGATCAGTTCCGCGCGTTCAGGCCGTCGAGCGACTCGGCGATGAGACGCTCGTGGTCCTGGGAAGTGAGCTCGCGGCCGACGACCTTGCCGGCCATGTCCGTCGCCAGCCGGGCCGAGAGCAGGTACAGCTCCTTGGTGGCGGTCTCGGTGGCGATCTGGATCTCGCGCTTCGCGCGCTCGATCATCTTGTCCGCCTCGACCCGCGCCTCATCCTCGATGCGCTGCTTGACCACGGCGCCGTCGCGGCGCCCTTCGTCGACGATCGCCGTCGCTTCGCCCCGCGCCTGGGCCAGCCGCTCCTCGTACTCGCGCAGCCGGACCTCGGCCGCGTCGCGGTCGCGCTTGGCGGTCGACAGGGCCTCGTGGATGAAGCTCTCACGTGCCTGCAGCGTGTTGAGGATCGGACCCCAGGCGAACTTGCCCAGGACGAACACCACGAGCAGGAAGATCACCAGGGTCCAGATCATGTTGCCGACGTCGCCGGCAAAGATGTTGTACTCCCCCTCGGCCGCCGCTCCGTGCTCGGCCGGGGCCGCGAAGACCGGGACCGCCAGGAGGGTCAGGGAGATCAGGATCGTCAGAGCTCTTTGCATCATCTGCGTCATCTGCGTCATCCGCGGTTGTTGATCAGTGCCCCCCTCCTGGATTGGAGAGGGGCAAGAGACCACCGTGCTCTTAGGCCTGGACGGCCAGCAGGCAGACGATGATCGCGAACAGCGTGGCGCCTTCGATCAGCGCCGCGGTGATGATCATCGCGGTGTTGATCGAGCCGGCGACCTCGGGCTGGCGCGCCATCGACTCGACCGCGCTGCCGCCGATGCGGGCAATGCCCGCCGCGCCGCCCATGATCACCAGGCCGGCGCCGATCGCGCCGCCGAGGCGGCTGGCGCCGTCGGAGGTCAGGAAGTACGACTGCTCGTCGCCGGCGCCGCCGGCCGTGCCCTCGAAGGTGCCCTCTTCCTGCGCGTTCACCGGAACCGAGGCGAACATCAGGACGAAGCCGAGCAGAATCATCATCAGGGAGATCTTGGAAGCTCTCTTGTTCATGACAGGTCCTTTCGTATTTTCGGCGGCCGTGCGGGGCCGGCTGCCCTCTTCAGATCGCCATCGCAGCTACGCCTCGCGGCCCGACTGCCCCGCCCTTTCCGGGCATGGCGAATTTCATTTCGAAAATCAGTGGTGCGCCGCCGCTTCCCCGTGGTGCTCTCCGTGCTCGTCCCCGTGGTGGAAGACCACCGACTGCCCGATGAACAGGCAGGTGAGGAACGTGAAGATGAAGGCTTGGAGGAAGGCGACGAAAATCTCCAGCAACGTGATCGCCACACTGCCGAGCACGGCCGGGATCGCGATGCCGAAGCCCAGCGCCGGCGAGCTCTGGCCGGCGCTCAGGATGAATCCGAGCAGCACGGCGAGCAGGATGTGCCCGGCCAGCATGTTGGCGAACAGTCGGACGGACAGCGCGAAGATCTTCGCGACCAGGCCGGCGAGCTCCACCGGCACCAGGATCGGCGCCAGCCACAGCGGCCCGGGGCAGAAGTGCGCCAGGTAGTGCATGCCGCCCAGGCGCAGGCCGTTGAAGACCATCAGCAGGAGGGTGAGCAGCGCCAGCGTGGCGGTCACCCAGACGTTGCCCGTGGCCGTGCCGCCGATGTGCGCGCCGAACAGCGGCGTGATCGCGGCGATCGGGAGCAGGCCCAGCAGGTTGCAGGTCAGGACGAAGAAGAACGCGCTCCAGATGTACTTGATGAAGCGGTCCGTGTGCTCGCCCAGGTTCGGCTGCGCGACCTCCTTGCGCAGGTACTCGCAGATCATCTCGATGAAGTTCGCGGAGCCGGTCGGCACGAGCTGTCCGACCGCGTCGGTGCCCCGGCGGCGGCGCACCATCATCGGCACGAAAAGGATCAGCAGCAGCCCCGCCGCGATGAGCATCGCGGTCTGGTTCGTGAGGATCGAGATCTTGCCCTCGGGCGTCAGGAAGCCGAGATCGGCGTCCTGCTGCACGACCGGGTGCTGGACCACGTGCTCCAGGGGGTTGGCCGCGAACATGAGAAGAAAATTCATCATCGTCTCCGGGTCTTTTCTCTTCCAAGCGCTCTTCCAGACTTCTTCAGAAACCTTTCACCGCGTACCGCGTATCCACCGCGAGCAGCGCGACGTAGCTGATACCGATCCAGAGCAGCAGGGGCACGCGCTCGACCTGGCCCGAGAAGGCTGCGGCGGCACCGAGCGCGATCACGACCGCGAGACGCAGCCCCATCGAGAGCATCACCGCGCTGAGCCTCTGCGCCGGATCGGTCGCGCCGCGGCCTCGCGCTACCGGGATTCCTCCCAGGGCCGAGGCCAGCGCTCCGGCGGCGCACCCCACGATCATCGCGGGAATGGCCTCGGGGCCGCCCAGCCGCCGGGTCGGCAGCCAGCCGACCAGCGCGATCAGGACCGCCACTCCCACCACCCACGCCAGGAACCGCAGGTACTCCGCGGCCGGCGATCGGGCATCGGTCATGGCTTTTCGTCGCGCTTCGTTGTCCGGGTTGTCCGGGTCGTCCGGTTACCGCTACTGCTTGTGTTCCGGGTGGCTGCCATCGCCTGACGGATCAGGTTGTACATCCCACCCACCATGCCGACGGCGAGTCCGATCCAGAACCCCCACGGCTCCGTGCCGAAGTGGCGGTCCCACCAGTACCCTGCCAGGGTGAGCCCCCCGATGGCCGCCGCGAACTCGATCCCGAGCCCCGACAGCTTCATCCATTCGTTGTTCCCCTTCGCTGGCTTCCGGTCCTGAGGCATCGCGGGCTCGTTTCCTCATCCGCCGGACACACCCTTCTCTCCCTCGGCGCGGCGGAGTGTAGCAACTTCGCCGGGTTGTGACAAGTGTCACAAGCTCCGATTTTGAGCCGGCTAATTCGTGTGGGCTTCCCGGGAGTCCCGGACGCGGTACAGGATCACCTGGACCGGCTCCAGGGTGACCAGGCCCTCGGTGATCATCGCGTCCAACTCGGGCAGGAAGGCGTTGATCTTGTCCTTCTGGTCCACGATCTCGATAACGATGGGCAGGTCCTCGGACAGGCGGAGCACCCGGGCGGTGTGGATGAGGTTGTGGGCTCCGAAGCCCTCGATGCCGCGGATCACCGTCGCCCCGGCCAGCCCCTTTTCCCGGGCACGCTGCACGATCGCCTCGTAGAGCGCCGACCCGTCCCAGCGGTCGGACTCGCCCACGAAAATACGGACCAGCAGGCCTTCGCCTTCCAGCTTCATGCACGACCTCCGGGGTCAGTCCCGCAGGACCGGCAGCAGGGACGAAGGTACCGCCGGCAATGCCGAGGCCAGGTCCAGCGGGATGTGGATGTGCTGCTCCAGGATCTCTCTCTGGCGGTCCGCGAGGTCCTGCAGCGAGGTGGACAGGAGGATGCGCTCCACGGCGCTCTTGACCTCCAGGAAGAACTCGCGGATCGCGCAGTGCTCGGGTCCGAGCCCGATGGTGCAGGGCAGGGCCAGGATCTGGTCGATGGGCGTGGTCTGCCCCTCCAGGGTCACCATGATCTGCCGGAGCGTGATGTCGGCAGCCGGACGGCCGAGCAGGTGCCCGCCTTGGGGACCCCGGTTGGACTGGATCAGCCGGTCCTTGGAGAGCAGCGCCAGGATCTGGCGCAGATAAGGCTCAGGGATTCCCTGACGCTTCGCAATCTCGCGGCTGGTCACCGGACCGCGGTTGACCTGCATGGCGATATAGAGCATCGCCCGGATTCCGTATTCGCCCTTCGTGGAGATCTTCATGGGTACCTGCTGCAAAGCTAGTGGATTGCTCGTCAGTCTAGCATACGCAGTCCGGCTGGCCGCCCTTCGGCCATCTCCTCCAACCCCGCCAGAACTTCAGACAGCCGGGCCAGGCTCTGAAGATCGCCCGCGCCGCGTCCTCGTGTGAGATGGAGCGCGTGCATGCCCACGGCCTGCGCCCCTTCCACGTCCTCCAGGCGCCCGTCGCCGACATGGAGGACCTCGCCGGCCGTGATCCCCGGGATTCCAAGACTGCGCAGAGCCGACTCGAAGATCCGCCGGTCCGGCTTCTCGGCTCCCACCGCTGAGGAGTAGACCACGGCGTCGAGCGACGGCGTCAGGCCGAGTCCGTCGAGCACGTCCGGAAGACGCGGGTCCCAGTTGCTGATCACGCCCAGCCAGAGACCGCGGGCGCGCAGAGCCGCGAGGGCGTCCGGCACGTCGGGGTAGACCTCCCAGGCATCGGCGCGGGCGAAGCGGGCGAACAGCTCGGCCGCGGCGAAGCGGGACGGCGGCGGAACCTCCAAGTGCTCGCAAAGGCGCTCCAGGAACCGCTTCCACCATCCTGGAGGCCCTTCCGGATGAGAGGTGAAGCGGTCGCGCCCCGGATCGACCACGCACGCGAGCTCCTGCCAAACCAGCCGCACGAGCCGCGCGGCCTCGGCCGGCTCCACCTGAACGCCATGGCGGCCCAGCACCTCGGCATAGATCTCCCCCAGCCGAGGGCAGTGGATCAGGGTGTTGGTGACGTCGAACGTGACGGCTCGGATCTTGATGCTCACCGGGTGAGGATACCAAGAACCACCCGCCTGCAACCTTGCCCTTTCCGCCTCGTACCCAGAGACAGCGCTTCGCGCACAGAAACTTTCCGGGGAAGCTCCCCAAGGAGGACGAGATGGCGTTTCAGGTCAAGGATCTGATGGTCGCGCTGGATCCGAGCCGCATGGCCTGCGGATCGGTCACCGAGTCGCAGTGTCCCACCGCTTCCGCACCGCTGCTCTTCACCTGCGGCCCGATCTCCGTGGACACCCAGTGCCCCGCCGTTTCCGCCGGCGACCAGGAGTGTCCGGATTCGAGGAATCTGGAGATGCTCCGGCAGCAGCTCACCGCAGTCCTCTCCGTCAACTGAGTCTTCGGAACCGGGAGGAAGGCTCGCGCCGTCCTCCCGGATCTTCCCGTCACGGCACCGGCAACGCGCGGCGGGAGCGGACTCTCCACAACCAATAGAACATCGCGCCAAACACCAGCAGGATGGGCAGCGCGCGCATCGGTCCGCTCGTGAAGGGCTCCGGGAGGATTTTTGCGACGCGCTCGCGGATCGAGAAGAACGATCCGGCCGCGATGAACAGCGCGAAGCACATGCGCCACAGATGGCGCGCCAGGCGCGGCCCGCCGCGAGGCATGCCGGATCGCAGGATGCGCACGTCGCCGGCCGCCGCCAGGAGCATGACGGTGGCGATGAAGAAGGACATCACGCCGATCGTGCGAAACGGAACGCCGCCGGGGGACAGGTGAGGGCTGTTGAATGCCTTCACGCCGCCCACGATGAAGCCGATCGCGAGTCCGACGACGACCGTCAGCGCCGCGGCATTGATACGCTGGGTCCATGGCGACACGGGACGGACAGTCGTCAATGCCGTGCCGACAAAGTAGGCGGTCATCAAGCCGGCGAACACATTCCCGTCGGTGGGGCTGTTGCGAAACCCCAGGATCGCGCCGCTGAAGCCCATGACGAGCATGGCGTAGACGAACAGCATCCCGCTGCGGCGGTGGATGGTCCCACCCTTTTTCACGACCAGAGCGACGGCGCCGAGAACCATGGCGAGCGCGCCCGCGGCAATGTGGATCGGTAGGAGCAGGTGCATGGCCGCGAGCTCTCGTCCCCTCACTTCCCCTGGATGAACTCTCCAATCTCTTTCGACAACTGCTCGAGCGATTCCTGGTGAAGGTACATCATGTGTCCCGACGGGTAGTTCCGGATCGTCATCCGCGCCGGGTCGATGCCGCTGTGGTGCAGCATGTATTCGTTGGCAAAGTACGCCGTCGCCAGATCGTAGTAGCCGCTGGCGGTGAACACGCGCAGCGCCTCGTTGTCCCTGGTGCCCTGCGCCAGGTCGGCGGTGACGTCGACGAAGCCGGCGAAGGCGTGCTCCGCGTCCTTCCGCCGCTTCCAGTTCTGGCCCGCCTCGCCGCTCTGAGACAGGTAGGGCTCCTGAATCTCGGCTCCGAGATCATTGCGCAGGTACTGGTTGAAGAGCGAGACATAGATCGGCCCCGTCTTGGCGTTGAACGGGTCGCTGTTGGGGAACTCCGAAGCGTTGTCGATCTCCTTCTGCACATAACGAGTGTCGAGGGAAGCCCGTGGCCATCCCCTGGTCGCGCAACAGCTCCTTGGCGAAGCGGGGCGCGTAGAGGCGCAGGTCGGTGTTGAGGATGTACTGCCTGGACACGCCCGTGTAGCGGTGCAGCTTGTCGGCGATCTGCCCCTTCTCCGCCGCCGGGAGCGAATCGCCGCGGAAGAGGGCCTGCAGGTACTCGCCCGAGGCAAACTGCTCGACCTCGGTGAGCAGCGCCTCCAGGCTCGGCCAGGAATCCGGGAGCTTCTTGTGGTACCACGCCGTCGCGGCGAGCGTCGGCAGGTGCGTGACGTAGGTGAGATCGTTGCCGGCGGTGTTGAAGGGCAGGGCGCCCATGTTGATCGCCGGCGCGATAAGGATGATGCCGTTGAGGCCGATGCCCATATCCCCCTGGAGCCGCGGTACGAGCATCGAGCCGCGGATGCCGCCGTAGCTCTCGCCGAGGATGTACTTGGGCGAGTTCCAGCGGTTGTGCGCGGTGAGGAAGGCGCGGATGAAGTTGGCGACCGAGTCGGCGTCCTCGTCGTAGCCCCAGAAGTCGGCGTCCTTCTTCTCGCCGAGCGCGCGGCTGAAGCCGGTGCCGACCGGGTCGATCTCGACAAGGTCGGTAAAGCGCAGCAGGCTTGACGGGTTGTCCTTGAGCCGGTAGGGCGGCGCGCCCGGGTCCTGCGCGTCGCTCGGGATGTCGATGCGCTTGGGGCCGAGGAAACCGAGGTGCAGCCAGACCGAGGACGAGCCCGGCCCGCCGTTGAAGAAAAACGTGATCGGCCGGTCCTCCTGCCGCTTCACACCCTCCGCGATGTAGGAAATCGTGAAGAAGCGCGCCGTGGGCTTGCCGTCGCGGTCCTTGAGGTCGATGTCCTCCGCCGTGGCGGTGTAGGGGATGTTCGCCCCGCCGGCGGTGAAGCGGTGGTGGGTGACGAACTTGCGGGGCGCGGCCGGCGCCGCCGCGGCCTTCTCCCCGTCGCCCGGCGGTTTGTCGCCCTTGGGCGCCTCGGCAGCGCGGACGGCGGCGGTGGTCGAGACGAACAGGGTCAAAAGGACGGCGAGCGTCGCGTTACGCATACGCAGAATTTCCCTCATGGTGAGCCATGATACGTCTGGGACGGGCGGAAGTTTCAGGATTCCGACCGGGCGGCGCCCGGAGCCCCGGCGGGCGCGACGCCTTGCGGGTTTGAGCTCGGCCACCGGCTCTAGAAGGCTCTGGCACCTCCTCGGCACCTCCTCCGCAACCAAGGCGCACGACAACCAACTTGACCCCCGGTTTCTTCGTAGCTACAGTTTACGGGTGGTGACCTGGGATGAGCAGAAACAACAAGCCAACCTTCGCAGCCACGGGCTGGATTTTGAGGGCTGTGAGGCGGTGTTCGACCATCCTGTCGTTACGAAGGAGGACGCCCGCATGGCCTATGGCGAGCAGCGGATCAACCTGCTCGGTTGGTTGCGGGATCGAATCGTCCACATGACCTACACGGAGCGCGGGGAGGACCTACATGTGATCTCCCTGCGGGAGGCAACCAAGCATGAAGTCCGGTACTACTTCAAAGCCATTTCCGATGAAACTTGAAGAAATCACCTCTGCAATTGCGACGGCGCCGGAGCAGGTTCACGATCCGGAATCCCCTTATGACCCCAACGACCCTGCAGCCGTGGAGGCATTTTGGAAGAATGCTACCGTTCGTCGACCGGGCCAGCGAGGACCAGGAAGGAGAGTCAAGAAGGTCCTGCTCTCTGTACGGTACAGCCCAGAGGTCGTGGAGTACTTCAAGTCAACTGGCGGAGGATGGCAGGGACGAATGGACGAGGCGCTCAAGGAATGGATGGCGACGCATCGCACCGAGTGAAGCGGCCCGGCAAAGGTGTGTCTCTAGTTTATTTGGGTGGTACCTTCTCGGCCCGGCCCGGACCGGCTGATCCGCGGGGAACCAGGCCGGCAGACGTTCATCACCGCTGGACGTCGCAGACGTGCTCGTCCAGGCTCCGGCGCTCGCGAGCTCGGGCGGTTTCCAGGAATTCGGCGTCAAACCGGACTCGCGGCGCGCGTGAATTCCACTTGTAATTCACCGTGCCTTGAATCAGCATCTCGGACATCGCGTCGAGCAGGGGCAGGCCGGCCTCGTATTCGGCCCAGAGAAACTGTCCGGACGGATTGACCTCGAGGAAGACATACTCCCCGTCCGGGGTTACGATCAGATCGATGGCGCCGTAGGCAAGGCCGAGCGTGCGGATGATGCGGCGGCACGCCTCCCGGATCGGGCGCGGCAAGACGACGGGCTCGAAGGTGAGGTCGCCCGCTTCGCCGCGCGGTATCAACTGGGCCTCGCGCCAGTCGATCGTCCCACGAACGGTCTGCTGGGAATTGATGCGCAAGGGGAACAGGCGGGAACCGATCACGGTCACCCGCAGCTCATGATCCTTTTCCACGTAGTGCTGATAGATGCCTGGCGTCCAGCGCAGCACGTCGGGGTCCGCGAGCAGCTCCTCGGTCAGAAGGCTCGTAGCAACGAACGCGCTGAAGGTCTTGTAGATCGCTCCGCGCCCGTCCGCGGCCTTGCAGAAGGCCACGATCTCCCGGGGATCGTTGCTGATCAGGGTGGGGGGGACCTTGAGGCCGCATCGCTGCGCCACGACGAGCTGCGTCGGCTTGCACCGCTCGAGATGGTAGGTGCTGAAGGGGTTGACCCAGAGAGCGGAAGGACAGAGAAGATCGAAGAAGCTCTCCCGCATGTGCCGGCATTCGCGATCGATCATCTTGCGATCGTCCTGGTCGAAGTCTTCCGGCACGCTCGCGTAGAAGGGCCGCCGAAGCCAGACGGAGGCGCAGTCCGTGCCGAATTCCATCCGCTCCGGCCCATCTGCGAAAAGGATCGGGTCCGGCGCTGACGGTTTGATCGTCAGGCTGGTCCTGCCCGGAAAATCAGGGGTGTAGACAAACCGCGGCCGGGCTCCCTTCCGTTCCAGAGCCTCACACATCGCATGAGCATGAATATCTTGCGGGCTGGAAAGAATGACGACCGCAGGAGGCATGGATGTTTTCCTCTGTCAGGAAACGAGCCGGCGGCGCTGCCGCCGGCTCAGACGGCCAAAGCTACCTCGGAATCGGGCCGTCTTCCTCCCAGTGCACTGCGCAGTTGCCACCGCAGTTTGTCATCGTCGGAACGCCGCCGACAGCCAGATGGAGCTCAGGGCCCTTCAACTCGCGAAGCTTTGCCTCTTCCTTCAACCTCGAAATCAAAGTTTTCTTCTTCATTCTATTTCTCCTTTCAGGAATGATCGGGAATGACTATCATTCCCGTTAACAACAGAGGTTGAGTGCTTTGCAAGAAAGGTTTTCAGGATGATGCCAGGAAGGCCCCTGGATGTCAAGCGAGGTGCGTTCAATGATTGTTCTTAAAAACTATTATTGTTCATGCCGTAATGCAGTGATTGGATCGATCTTGGTCGCCTGGTGCGCCGGGATCGCGCTCACGAGGAGCGCCGTTGCCACCAGAAGGAGCGTCGTGCCGATCCAGGTTGTGGGGTCGGCAGGGCCGACCCCATAGAGCTGGCCGGCCACGATCTGGCGTGTCGCCAGGGCGATCGCCAGGCCGGCCGCCACGCCGGCCAGGGCGATGAGGAGGCTGCGGCGCAGGATCAGGGAACGCAACGATTTCGGACTTGCTCCACAAGCCATGCGGATCCCGATCTCGCGGGTGCGTTCGAGGACCGACTGCGTGAGGACTCCCCAGAGCCCGAACATCGCCAGCGCCATCGCCGTCAGCGCCAGGCCGCTGTAGAGGACCGCCGCCTGCCGCTCGACGCCTACCGTCAACGCCAGAAGCTCCTCCAGCGTCGTGACATTGAAGACGGGCAACCGGGAGTCCATCGCGCGCACGGTTTCCCGCACGGCGCCCAGCCTGTTCCTCGGCTCTCCGGACGTGCGCAGGAAAACGGTCATCTGCGGCGCGAGGAGGGCGCCGAGGAACGATTTTTCATATTGGGCATGATTCAGAAAAAGCACCGGCGCGTTTTCCTTCTTGAGGCCGGCGTAGGTCGCGTCGGCGACGACGCCGATGACCTCGAAGGGGTCCTCGGTCTGGGTCAGGCGCAGGCGCCGGCCGAGCGGGTCGCGGTCGCCCCAGAGAAGGCGCGCGGCCGTCTCGTTGAGGATCACCACGCTAGGACCGGAGAGGTCGTCGCCGGGGCCGAAGTCCCGGCCGCGCAGGAGCCTCATCTTCACGGTGCGAAAAAACCGGCTCTCGACCAGCGCGTGGCGCACGGAGGGTTGGGTGCCCGGCTCCGTGCCGCCGGC
>JANOCF010001097.1:0-1934 GCA_031412055.1 Holophagales bacterium
GGACCATGAACAGGCTCGCTCCGGCGCCTCCCGCCAGCGCGCGCAGGCGGTCCGTGAGATCGGCTGGGAGGACCCGGGCTGCGTGTCCACCCTGAAAGGTCTGCACTGCCGGTCTCGGGCGGTCGGTGGGAAGATCGAGCGTTGGCGGAGAGCCCGCCAGCCGCTCCCGCCACCAGGCGAGCTGCTCGTCCAGAAGCTCGCGGCGCTCGCGCTGCCACGCCGCGTAGTCCGAGTACTGGATCGGCAGCGCCGGGAGCATCCCACCGGCATAGAGCGTCGTCAGCTCGCGGACCAGGATGCCCAGAGACCAGCCGTCCGCCACGATGTGGTGCACGTCGAAGGCGAGCGCGTGGTCGTCCTCTCCGAGGCGCAGCAGCCGGGCGCGGAACAGCGGCCCCTCGTCGAGCCGGAACGGTCTTGCCGTCTCGCTCAGGGATACGTGGCGGGCCTCTTCGTCGCTTAGATGGGAAGGCAGTGCTGCCAGATCGATCACCGGCAGTGGGACCGGCCTCGGCGGCCCCACGCGCTGCACCGCTCCGCCGCCGATGGCCTGGAAGGTGGCTCGCAGGGTGTCGTGCCGCCTGGCGACCTCGGTCAACCCCCGCGCCAGCGCCGCTACGTCGAGATGTCCGCGCAGCCGGATGGACGACGGGATGGTGTACGCCGGATTCTCGGGATCGAGCCGGTCCAGGAACCACAGCCGCTCCTGGGAGAAGGAGAGTGGATGGACGGACGGGTCCTTGCGGCGCGGGATCGACGGGATCTCCGCCGTCTCCAGCCCCTCTTCCCGTTGCCGCTCGCGCAGCAGCTCCAGCCGCTCGCGAGAGGCGCGGAAAAACCGTCCGGTCGCGGCGGTGCTCATCGCTCCTCTCCGGAGCCGTGGACTCGGCCGGCCACCTCTTCCTCGGACAGCTCGCTCACCTCGAGCAGCAGCTCGGCCGTTCTCTCGACCCGCTGGCCCACAGCCGCGTCACGAGTCAGCGCCGCAGCCATTCCGGCCACGGTGGGCCGCTCGAACAGCTCGCGCAATGGCAGCTCGATCTCGAAGGTCTCCCGCACCCACGAGATCACCTGGGTGGCGAGCAGCGAGTGCCCGCCGAGGTCGAAGAAGCCGTCCTCGACGCCCACTCGATCGACGCCCAGCGCCTCCTCCCAGACTCCGGCAAGGACCCGTTCCAGCGCAGTGCGCGGCTCGACATAGGCACGCGCCAGCTCGGGCCGGGCACCCTCGGGCGCGGGCAGCGCCTTGCGGTCCAGCTTGCCGTTCCCAGTGAGCGGCAGCGCCGGCAGAAAGACAAAGTGGCCGGGCACCATGTACTCCGGCAGACGGCCGCGCAGCGACGCGAGGAGATCGCCCGCGGAAGGCCCGTCCGCCACGACGTACGCGACAAGCCCCGGACCCGCGGCCAGGTCGTTGCGGAGCAGCACCGCGCTCTCTTCCACTCCCGGGATGGCGGCCAGCGCGGCCTCGATCTCGGCCGGCTCGATGCGGAAGCCGCGCAGCTTCACCTGCTGATCGATCCGTCCCAGGTACTCCAGCTCGCCCGAAGCCCACCGGCGCGCCAGATCGCCGCTGCGGTACAGGCGGGCTCCTCCGGGAGACGGCACGAAGCGCTCGGCGGTCAGGTCCGGCCGGCCGAGATAGCCCCTGGTGACACCGGCCCCGCCCACGCACAGCTCCCCCGCCACACCGATCGGCACGGGCTCGCCCCGCCGATCGAGAAGGTGAACGGAGAGGTCCGGGATGGACACGCCGATCGGGCTGCGCCACGGCGCGTGCAGGTCCTCGGAGGAGACCGGCCGCCAGGTGACGTGGACCGTGGTTTCCGTGATGCCGTACATGTTGATGAGCCTTACTGGGAGCGCCGGCGTCTCGCCGGCACTAACCAAATTCAGTAAGTGGCCGGCGGGACGCCGGCGCTCCCAGTACGACT
>JANOCF010001098.1:0-1670 GCA_031412055.1 Holophagales bacterium
CGGGCCGATCTGCCCCTCAGGGCGGGGGAGTGGTTCGTGCTACGGGTCCTCGCCGTGCTCCTCGGCTCCATCCTGCTCCCGTTCCTCGTACCGCTCTCCGGCTGGGTGACCGCACCGATCGGCCTCGTCCTGGGCACTGTCGTCCCGGGGGCCTTGCTCCGCATCCTGGCTGGCAAGAGGGCGCGCAAGTTCGAGGCGATGCTGCCCGACGTCCTCATGCTGGTCGCCACGACGCTTGCGAGCGGATTCAGCCTGACGCAGGCGCTCGACGCAGTGGCGCAGGACTCCCCGGAGCCGGCGGGCAAGGAGTTCTCCCGGGCTCTGGCCGAGGCCAGGATCGGGACCGACATCTCCGACGCCCTCGACCACCTGTCGACCCGCATGAACAGCGAGAGCATGAGCTGGACCACGATGGCCATCCGCATCCAGCGCGAGGTCGGTGGCAACCTCGCCGAGACCCTCCGGACCACGGCCCACACGCTGCGCGAGCGCGAGTCCCTCAAGCGGCAGGTCAACTCGCTCTCAGCCGAAGGCCGGCTCACGGCATACGTACTCATCGCCATGCCGATCGGGATCTTCCTCTACATGACCTGGGTCAACCCGGACTACATCTCCCTCCTGTGGACCACTCTCCCCGGATTGGTCATGTTGGTCGGCAGCTGCGTCGGCATGGTCGTCGGCGCCTTGTGGATGCGCAAGATGATCCGGATCGAGGTCTGATGCTCGTCGTCGCAGTTGTTCTCGTCGCGCTCGCACTGTGCGTGGTCGGAGTGCTCGTGGCGACCATGGGGGTCGGCACGACCGGTGTGGCCCGCTCCCTCGAGCTGGTCCACTTCCGTCCCGACAGCAGAACGGTCGCCAAGTCCGAACTGGCCGCTCGAGACCGTCTCGTCGTCCCGTTCGAGCAAGGGCTCAAGGGGTTTGCCCGCAGGCTCTCGCCGTCCGGTACGGCGGAGCGGCTGGCTGCCAACCTCGACAGGGCAGGCAACCCGCCGGCGTGGCCGGTCGAGCGGATCTTCGGTGCCAAGGGCCTCGCGCTCCTGTTCGGTGGCGTCCTCGGCCTCATGTACGGCGGTGTCACAGTCCGGGGCTTCGTCGCCGCAGCGGTGCTGGCCACTGGCTTGTTCTTCCTCCCGGACATGCTCGTCTACAACACCGGACTGCGACGCCAGGAGCAGCTGCGCAAGGGCTTCGCCGATGCCCTCGACATGCTCACGGTGTGTGTCGAGGCGGGGCAGGGGTTCGACGCCGCGCTCGCCCAGGTGGCGCGGACCGTCAGCGGCCCCATCGCGGGCGAGTTCGCCCGCGTGCTGTCCGAGATCCAGATCGGCAAAACGAGGGCGCAGGCGTTCCAGGCCGTGGGCGAGCGCAACTCCGCCCGCGAGGTCAAGAACTTCGTGTCGGCACTCGTCCAGGCCGACCGGCTCGGTGTCCCCATCGGGGGCGTGCTGCGTGAACAGACCAAGGAGATGCGGATCATCCGCCGTCAGCTGGCGGAGGAAAAGGCACAGAAGGTGGCGGTCAAGGTGATCTTCCCCGTGCTGCTCTGCATCTTCCCGGTGATCTTCATCGTCATCCTTGGTCCTGCGGCCATCAACATCTACGACGTGCTGATATCCCGATGAGCGCCGGAGCACTCGCCCTCGTGCAGTAGCACTTCCTCCTGCTCT
>JANOCF010001099.1:0-2381 GCA_031412055.1 Holophagales bacterium
GCGCTGCCGCGCAGCGGGCTGCCGCTCAGGAAGTCGCCGCGGTAGAGCTGGACCGCCTGGGCCAGGATCGTCGGCGCGGCCCCGCGCTCGCCAAGGCCGCGGCGCAGGGCATCGTCGAACGCCTCGGCATCCACCCAGACGTCGGCCTCGCGGTCGAAGGTGACGGCCTGGTGGGTGGCGGTGATCGGCTGCCAGCCGGGCTCGGGCGGGCTGGGAGCCAGCGTGCCGCGGAGGTTGTAGAGCGCCTGGCGCAGGCTGCTGCGGGCGCTGTTGGGCTCGTGCTCGGGCCAGAACAGGGCTGCCAGATGCTCGCGGCTGTGCGCGGCGCCCCGCGGCATGACGAGGTAGGCGAGCAGGGCGCGGACCTTCTGCGACTCGAAGCCGCTCAGGGGGCGGCCGTCCACCAGGACCTCGAAACCGCCGAAAAGATGGATCTCGATCCTGGAGGAGCGGGCGGCATTGCAGGCATTGGACGCACCGATTCCTTCGGCCCGGTCCGGTCCGGCAGACGCATCGCGGGAGGGAGCCTCGGCGACTCGGGAGATTTCCATGGTGGGCAGTGCCAAGCAAGAAAGCGGGATCAGTGTAGCGCACCCGGCCCCTTGACAGGCATTTGCCACATCCCTACACTGTTAGCAGTCATCGACGGCGAGTGCTAACAGCCGCCGTCGCGACCAAATCCCCCAGTCATCCAAGCTGAGTATAAGGAGGTAACAAACCGTGAACATTCGTCCGCTAAACGATCGGGTCCTGGTGAAGCGCGCCGAGCAACAGGAGCAGGTCCGGGGTGGGATCATCATTCCCGACACCGCCAAGGAAAAGCCGCAGGAGGCCGAGGTCGTGGCCATCGGTCCGGGCAAGCTGAACGACGACGGCAAGCGCACGCCGCTGGAAGTCCAGGTCGGCGACCGCGTCCTGATGGGCAAGTACTCGGGCAGCGAGATCAAGCTCGACGAGATCGACTACGTGATCGTCCGCGAGGACGAGATCCTGGCGATCGTCGGCAACGGCACGCGCTGAAGCGCCCGCCGAGCCGCTGAAACTGAGCCCTTGCGTCAAGATTTTCATACCCAGGTACCAGGAGGTAGATAAGAAATGGCTAAGCAGATCACTTACTCCGGGGACGCGCGCGCCGCGATCCTTCGGGGTGTCAACAAGCTCGCCGACGCGGTCAAGGTGACCCTCGGTCCCAAGGGCCGCAACGTGGTCATCGAGAAGAAGTTCGGCTCGCCGACGATCACCAAGGACGGCGTGACCGTCGCCAAGGAGATCGAGCTGGCCGATCCGCTCGAGAACATGGGCGCCCAGATGGTCCGCGAGGTCGCTTCGAAGACCTCCGACGTTGCGGGTGACGGCACCACCACCGCCACCGTGCTCGCCCAGGCGATCTATCGCGAAGGCTCCAAGAACGTCACCGCCGGCGCCAATCCGATGGAGATCAAGCGCGGCATCGAGCTGGCCGTCAAGGCCGCGGTCCAGTCGATCGACGAGCTCGCCAAGCCGGTGGAGGGCAAGGACATCGCCCACGTCGGCACCATCTCCGCGAACAACGACGAGGAGATCGGCCGGATCATCGCCGAGGCGATGGAGAAGGTCGGCAAGGATGGCGTGATCACGGTCGAGGAGGCCAAGGGCCTGGAGACCACCCTGGAGGTGGTCGAGGGCATGCAGTTCGACCGCGGCTACCTGTCGCCGTACTTCGTCACCGATGCCGAGCGCATGGAGACGGTGCTCGAGAACTGCAAGATCCTGCTCAACGAGAAGAAGGTCAGCTCCATGAAGGACCTCCTCCCGGTGCTCGAGCAGGTGGCCAAGCAGAGCCGCCCGCTGCTGATCATCGCCGAGGACGTCGAGGGCGAGGCGCTGGCCACCCTGGTGGTCAACAAGCTGCGCGGCACCCTGCACGTGGCCGCGGTCAAGGCGCCGGGCTTCGGCGACCGCCGCAAGGCCATGCTGGAGGACATCGCTGTCCTGACCGGCGGCCGGGTCATCACCGAGGACCTCGGCATCAAGCTCGAGAACGTCCGCTGGGAAGACCTGGGCGACGTCAAGAAGGTCGTGCTGACCAAGGACGACACCACCATCGTCACCGACTCGGACGACCCCAAGCGGCGTGAGGTCATCGCGGGCCGCGTCAAGCAGATCCGCAACCAGATCGAGGAGACCTCCTCGGACTACGACCGCGAGAAGCTGCAGGAGCGCCTGGCCAAGCTGGTCGGCGGTGTGGCGGTGATCAAGGTCGGCGCCGCGACCGAGACCGAGATGAAGGAGAAGAAGGCCCGCGTCGAGGACGCCATGCACGCCACCAAGGCGGCTGTCGAGGAAGGCATCGTCCCCGGCGGCGGCGTGGCCCTGCTGCGCGCCATCAAGGCCGTCGAGGC
>JANOCF010001100.1:0-12460 GCA_031412055.1 Holophagales bacterium
CTGCTGGAGAAGGGCAAGATCATCGTCAAGAAGGCCTACGCCGACTGGGAGCGCTACTCCGACTACAAGCGCCCCTTCCACGAGGCCGCCATCGAGCTGATCGACATCCCGCAGAAGTACTACTCGGGCAAGAACAGCGCCGATATCAAGATGGTGGTCGACGCCATGGACCTCTCCTACTCCAAGGAGCACCTGGACACCTTCGTCATCCTCTCGGGCGACAGCGACTTCTCGCCCCTGGTGTCCAAGCTCAAGGAGAACAACAAGTACGTCATCGGCATCGGCGTCAAGAACTCGTCGTCGAGCCTGCTGATCGACAACTGCGACGAGTTCCTCTACTACGAGGACGTCTGGCGCGACTCCCAGCAGGGACCCAAGCTCGACGGCCTCAACAAGAAGACCGCCGAGGTCTTCAGCCTGATGGTCGACGCGATCCAGGCCCTGATCCGCGAGAACAAGGGCGTGCTCTGGGGCTCGATGATCAAGCAGACCATGCAGCGCAAGAAGCCGTCGTTCAACGAGGGCTACTACGGCTACGCCAGCTTCTCCGAACTGCTGGAGGACGCCGAGCGCAAGAGCATCATCCGCCTGAAGAAGGACCAGCGCTCGGGCACCTACATCGTCACCGGCTTCGCCACCGGCCGCGACACCGTGGCCAACGGCCGACGCTAGACCTCCTCCTCCGAAAACCCACCCGGCCTCCTCATCCAGGGGCGGCCGGGAGCGGGCGCGTTTCATGCTAGAGTCCCGCGCGGGCCAAGGTGTGCCCGCAAGACTTCCCCCGAAAGGAGCATCCGCAAGCCGATGGCGACCGCTTCCATGAAGAGGCGTTGGACCCCTGCCGATTCGATCGACCTGTACAACATCCGGGGATGGGGAAACAACTACTTCTCGGTCGGCAGTGAGGGCCACATGCTGGTCCATCCCGGTGGCCAGGGCACGCCGTCGATCGATCTCAAGGAGCTGGTCGACGAGGTGCGCGAGCGCGGCATCGGGCTGCCGCTCCTGATCCGCTTCTCGGAGATCATCCAGGCGCGGGTCAAGGAGCTCAACGAGGCGTTCCGCCGCGCCATCAAGGAGTACGGCTACAAGGGGGAGTACCGCGGCGTCTACCCGATCAAGGTCAACCAGGACCGCTACCTGGTGGAGCACCTGGTCAGCTACGGCCGGCCCTACCACTTCGGCCTGGAGGCGGGCTCCAAGCCCGAGCTTCTGGCGGTCATGGCCCTCCTCGACGACGAGGAGGCGCTGATCATCTGCAACGGCTACAAGGACGAGGAGTACATCGAGACCGCTCTGCTCGCCTCGCGCCTCGGCCGCCACGTGGTCCTGGTGGTGGAGAAACGGTCCGAGCTGCCGCTGATCCGCGACATCTCGCTGCGCCTGGGCATCCGGCCGCGCATCGGCATCCGCTCCCGCCTGTCCACGCGCGGCTCCGGCCACTGGGAGGCTTCGGGCGGCGACCGCTCCAAGTTCGGCCTCTCGGGCCGCGACCTGCTCGACGCGGTCACCTTTCTGCGCGAGAACGACCTGCTCGACACGTTCGAGCTGCTCCACTTCCACCTCGGCAGCCAGATCTCCTCGATCCGCTCGGTCAAGGACGGCCTGCGCGAGGCGGCCCACGTGTACATCAACCTGGTGAAGCTGGGCGCGCCGCTCGGCTACCTGGACGTCGGCGGCGGGCTGGGCGTCGACTACGACGGCTCGCAGACCAACTTCACCTCGTCGCTCAACTACACGCTGCAGGAATACGCCAACGACGTGGTCTTCGGCATCATGGAGGTCTGCGACGCGCACGAGGTGCCGCACCCGCGGCTCGTCTCGGAGTCCGGGCGCGCGACCGTGGCGCACCACGCGGTCCTGGTCATGGACGTGCTCGGCGTCTCGGAGCTAGCGGTGGGCAGCCTGCCCAAGCAGCTCCCGCCGGACGCGGCGCCGCCGCTTCGCCGCCTGTTCGACACCCACAAGGAAGTGTCGCGCAAGAACCTCCTGGAGTCGTACCACGACGCGATCTCCGACCGCGACGAGTGCCTGCTGCTGTTCGGCGTCGGCCACCTGTCGCTGGAGCACCGCGGCCTGGCCGAGGAGCTGTTCTGGGCGATCTGCCAGAAGGTTCTCAAGATCTCCCGCACCCTCCAGGAGATTCCGGAGGACCTGGAAGGGCTGGAGCGCTCCCTGGCGGATACCTACTTCTGCAACTTCTCCGTCTTCCAGTCGCTGCCCGACTCCTGGGCGATCGACCAGCTCTTCCCGATCGTGCCGATCCACCGGCTCGACGAGGAGCCGGTCAACCGCGCCGTGCTGGCCGACATCACCTGCGACTCCGACGGCAAGATCGACCACTTCATCGACCGCCGCGACGTCAAGGACGTGCTGGAGCTGCACCCGTTCAACGGCACGTCCTACTACCTGGGCGTGTTCCTGGTCGGGGCCTACCAGGAGATCCTGGGCGACCTGCACAACCTGTTCGGCGACACGAACACGGTCCACGTCTCGATCGACGCCGACGGCGACTACCAGATCGACGGGGTGGTCAACGGCGACACGGTGACGGACGTGCTGCGCTACGTGCGCTACAGCCGCGACCACCTGGTGGCCAAGGTGCGCAAGGCGGCGGAAGCGGCGCTGCGCGCCAAGCGCATGACCCTGGAGGAGTCGCGGCACCTGCTGCGGCGGTACGAGGAAGGGCTCGCCGGTTACACCTATCTGGAACATGATTGAGATGGGTTCGGGAAAGAGGAGGCTTGCATGAGCACCGTCGCCGTCGTGGATCCCCTGATCGGGCAGCTCTGTGACGCCGTGCGCCTGGGCAACGTCGAGGCCATCGCCGAGAGGATCAAGTACACCCTGGAGTCGTACATCCCCGCCGAGGGCTTGATCCTGCCGGAGCGCTTCCGGCGCGCCAAGGAGGGCTCCTACAGCCGGCGGCTCCTGCACCGCGACGAGGAGCTCGGCTTCACCGCTCTCGTCATGACCTGGGGTCCGGGACAGCGCACCGGCCTGCACGACCACGCCGGAATCTGGTGCGTCGAAGGGGTCCTCGAAGGGGAGATGGAGGTCGAGCGCTTCGAGCTGATGGAGGAGCGCGAGGACGGAGCTCTCCGCTTCGTCTCCCGCGAGCGCCTCCAGGCCAACGCGGGCTCGGCCGGGGCCCTGATCCCGCCGCTCGAGCATCACATCCTCGCCAACGCCAGCCCCGACCACGTGGCCCTGACGCTGCACGTCTACGGCGGCGAGATGGACCACTGTACGGTCTTCGAGCCGATTGGCGGCGGTACCGGAAGCGGTGACCTCTACCGGTCGACGCTCAAGACTCTCTCCTACGACGAATGACGCCCCCTTTCGGCAAGCATCCCGACACCCTGGTCCGCCAGGAGCGGCCGTTCAACGCCGGGCCTCCTCCCGAGCAGCTTCGCCGGAGCTTCGTCACGCCCACCGAGAACTTTTTCGTGCGCAACCACGGCGACGTGCCGCAGGTGGACGCAAGCTCCTACTTCCTGACGCTGAACGGCCTGCTCAGGAAGCCGTTCCGGATCTCTCTCGAAGAGCTTCGCCGCCTGCCCAAGGTCCCGGTGGTCGCCACGCTCCAGTGCGCCGGCAACCGGCGGCTGGAGATGATGGCGGTCGAGCCCATCCCCAACGAGCTGGGCTGGGGGACCGAGGCGATCGGCACGGCGGAGTGGAAAGGTGTGCCGCTGCGGGAGCTGCTGGCCGCCGTGGAGCCGCTCCCCGCGGCGAAGCACGTGGCGTTCACCGCGCTGGACGACACCGAGCGGCACGGGCACCGCTTCAACTTCGGCGGCTCGATCCCGCTCGAAAAGGCGCTGTCGCCGGAGGTCCTCCTCGCCTACGAGATGAACGGCCAGGAGCTGCCGCCGGTCCACGGCGGTCCGCTAAGGGTGGTGGTGCCGGGCTACATCGGCGCGCGCAGCGTCAAGTGGCTGAGCACGATCACGCTGCAGGAGGAGCCCTCGGACAATTACTTCCAGGCCAAGGCCTACCGGCTCTTCCCGCCGCAGACGAACCATGAAAATGTGGACTGGGACAGCGGCCTGATGCTGGGCACGTTCAACGTGGGCTCGGTCATCTTCAGCCCGGTTGAAGGGGAATCGCTGCCGGCCGGCGAGGTGACCGTCCGCGGCCACGCCTTTGCCGGCGAGCGCGAGGTGGCGCGGGTGGATGTCTCCGCGGACGGCGGACGCACCTGGACGACGGCCGAGCTGAACCCCGCTCACTCGCGCTGGGCCTGGCGGCTCTGGGAAGCGCGGCTCGATCTACCCGCGGGAGAGCACGAGATCGTCTGCCGCGCCTGGGACACCGCCGCCCAGACTCAGCCCGAGAATCCGGCTTCGGTGTGGAACTTCAAAGGGTATATGAACAACGCGTGGCACCGGGTGCGGGTGCGCTGTCAGTAGCCAACCAGCCCCGGCTCCACCCAATCCGGCCGCCGCCAGGCCCGCTCCGTTTCCGGCACCTTCTCCAGCCCGGCGGCCTCCAGCCGCTCTCCCAGCAGCTCCAGGAAACGGTGCTGCCCCTTGACCACCGCCAGGTTCAGGAACAGCTCCCGCGCCACATCCTTCTTCACCACCACCACCCGCAGCGCTTCGGTGCCCGGCCGGGGATTGACCGCCAGAATCTGGTCGAACGCGACCCGGCTCGGCCGAAAGGTGTGGAGCGGCTGGTAGTAGAGGGCCTGATCGTCCACCGACATCGCGGGACGCCCGGCCGTCCACCAGATCTTGAGCAGAGTGCCCCAGAAGAGCAGGCTGTAGGCGAGCAGCACGCCGAAGGCCCGGCCCCACGCCTGGCTCTCTCCGCCTTCCATCCACCAGGCCCCGGCGCCCATCGCCAGCACCGCCCCGATGCCCCAGATCATCGCGCGCCGGCTGGTGCTGCGCACCCAGGGCCGGAAGGGAAAGGCGTCGACCACGACGGCGACCGAAGTCATCACTGTCCCGACGGACCCACGCCGCCCATCGACTTGAGCTGCCGGTTGGCCACGGCGAGCATGGCGAGACTGGGCGTGCCCACGGCCTGAAGCTCGGCCAGGAGCTGCTCGGTCCGGGTCACCAGCGGCCGGCGCTCCTCGATCCAGGCGTCGACGGCCCGCGCGGTGTTCTCGGGGAGCGTATCTTTACGCACCGAGGCGAGCACCCGGGCGGTCAGCTCGCCCTGCTGGTTGAAGAGGTCGTCCATGATGGCGGTCACCGCCAGCTTGTCCCAGACCTTGTCCGTGGGCAGGCTCGACGCGGCCCGGCGCAGCCAGTCGAACCCGAAGCGCGTGCCGATCGAGAAGTAGGTCTTCCCCACCTGCAGCGGCGGCACCGACGCCCCTTGGGAGATCCGGACGATGTCGAGGACCGGCGCCATCCATCCCAGGCGGGCGATGCTCTGCGCGAGGTCCTCGGGCACTCCTCTCGACACGGAAGCCGCCACCTGCTCCTTGAGCAGCGCCCGGTCGCTCGCGGAGATCATCTCCTCGAGCTGGCCCGCCAGCTCCCGCACCTTGGCGCCGTACGCCTTGATCTGGCTGCCGACGTCCAGCGGCTGCCGGCACTCGGTCAGGAACCAGACCGTGCCGCGCTCGACCATGCGGCCGCACTCCAGGAGCATCATGGCCTGGAGCGCCGCGGGCACCCGGTTGTCCAGCTCCTCCACCCGGCTCCAGAGGTCGCGCAGGTTGAAGACGTCGCGGGTGACCACGTACGCCCGCGCCACGTCCGCCGCCGACAGGCCGGTCTTCTCCTTGACCTCGTGGACAAAGGTGATCCCGGCGCGGTTGATGATGCTGTTCGTCACCGCGGTGGCGATGATCTCCCGGCTCAGGCGGTGGCTGGAGATCGCCTTGGCGTGTTTTTTCCGCAGCGGCGTCGGGAAGTAGAGCTTCAGGTCCTCCTGCATGAACGGGTCGTCCGGCAGGTCGGAGGGGAGGATCTCCTCGTACAGCGCCATCTTGGAGTAGGAGAGGAGCACGCAGAGCTCCGGCCGGGTGAGGCCGAGGGTCTGCTTGGAGCGCGCCGCCAGGGTCTCGTCGTCCGGCAGGAACTCGATGACCCGGTCGAGACGGCCCGACCGCTCCAGCGCGCGGATGAAGCGGGCCAGCCGCTCCAGGAGATGGGCGCTCACGAGTTGCGTGACGGAGATCGCCTGCGTCTGCAGGTAGTTGTCGCGCAGGACCAGGTCGGCCACCTCGCCGGTCATCTCGCGCAGCAGCTCGTCGCGCTCGGGCCGGGTCATCTTGCCCGAGCGCTCGACGTCGCCCAGGAGGATCTTGATGTTGACCTCGTGGTCCGAGCAGTCGACGCCCGCCGAGTTGTCGATGAAGTCGGTGTTGAGCCGGCCGCCGCGCAGACCGTACTCGACGCGGGCGCGCTGCGTCATGCCGAGGTTCGCGCCCTCGCCGATGATCCGCGCCCGGAGGTCGGCGCCGTCCACCCGCAGCGGATCGTTGGCCCGGTCGCCCACGTCGGCGTGGCTCTCGGTCCGCGCCTTGACATAGGTGCCGATGCCGCCGAACCAGAGCAGCTCGACGTCCGCCTTGAGCAGCGCCTGGATCAGCTCGGCCGGGCTCGCCTGCTCCTCGGTGATGCCGAAGAGCTTTGCCACCTGCGGCGAGACCGGGATCGACTTGACGCTGCGCTCGAAGACCCCGCCGCCCTCGGAGATCAGCGCCGGGTTGTAGTCGGACCAGGCGGAGCGGGGCAGGTTGAAGAGGCGCTGGCGCTCCTCGAAGCCGCGGGCCGCGTCCGGATCGGGGTCGAGGAAGATGTGCTGGTGGTTGAAGGCGCCCAGCAGACGGATGTGCGGGGACATCAGCATGCCGTTGCCGAAGACGTCGCCCGACATGTCGCCGACGCCGACCACGGTGAAGTCCTCGCTCTGCGTATTCTTGCCGATCTCCCGGAAGTGGCGCTTGACCGACTCCCAGACGCCGCGCGAGGTGATCGCCATCCGCTTGTGGTCGTAGCCCGAGGAGCCGCCCGAGGCGAAGGCGTCGTCGAGCCAGAAGCCGTACTCCGCGGCCACGCCGTTGGCGATGTCCGAGAAGGAGGCGGTCCCCTTGTCGGCGGCGACGACCAGGTAGGGATCGTCGTCGTCGCGGCGCACCACGCCGGGCGGCGGCAGCACCTCGCTACCCTTGAGGTTGTCGGTGATGTCGAGGAGCCCGCGCATCATGATCTTGTAGCACTCGATGCCTTCCTTGAGCAGCTCCTCGCGCCCCCCGGCCGGCGGCCGCTTGACGATGAAGCCGCCCTTGGAGCCCACGGGCACGATGACGGCGTTCTTTACCATCTGCGCCTTCATCAGCCCCAGGACCTCGGTGCGGAAGTCCTCCGGGCGGTCCGACCAGCGGATGCCGCCGCGCGCCACCCGGCCGCCGCGCAGATGGATCGCCTCCACCCGCGGGCTGAACACGAAGATCTCGCGCAAGGGACGGGGCAGCGGCAGCTCCTCGATGCGCTGGGAGTCGAGCTTGAGCGAGAGGTAGTCCTTGGGCTGACCCGAAGCGTCCTTCTGGAAGTAGTTCGTGCGCAGCGTGGCCTCGACAAGATTGAGATAGCGGCGGAGGATGCGGTCCTCGTCCAGATTGGTCACGCTGTCCAGGAAATGGCCGATCTCCGCGACCAGGGTGGCTGCCCGCTCGCCGGACCCGGCCTGGAGGGCAGGGTCGAAGCGCGTCAGGAAGAGGTCCAGCAGCCGCCGGGTGATCTCCGGGTTGCGTGCCAGCGTGCGCTCCATGTAGCTCTGGCTGAACTGGATGCGGGCTTGGCGCAGGTACTTGCAGTAGGCGCGCAGGATCGTGACCTCGCGGGCGGTCAGGCCGGCGCGCAGCACGAGCCGGTTGAAGCCGTCGCTCTCCATCCGGCCGCGCCAGACCTGGCCGAAGACCTCCTCGAAGGGCTCCTTGGCCCGGCCGAGATCGACCGGCGAGCCGTCCTCGGTCATCAGCCGGAAGTCGCGGATGGCCACCGAGCTCTCCATCCCGGCCGGGCGGACTTCGTAGGGCATCTCCTCCAGCACCTTGAGGCCCATGTTCTCCAGCATCGGCAGGATGTCCGAGAGCGGCACGGTGCCTTGGCCGCCGTAGATCTTCAGACCGATCTCTCCAGGGTCCGGGCCGGGTCCGGCGCCGGGCGCGCGGTAGAGGTCGAACGTCAGGTCGCCCGAAGCCAGCGCGCGCTCCAGGAGATGGACGTCGAAGACGGCTTCGGGCCCGCCATAGCGCTCCTGGTAGGCAATGGGGAAGGCATGGCCGTAGCGCCGGGCCAGAAGCTGGCCCTCTTCTTCGCCGAGGCGCTCCTCCAGGGCCTCGGTCAGCCGGTCGTTCCAGGACCGCGCCGCCTCGACCAGCGAGTGCTCCACCTCCGCCGGATCGGCGTTGGGGATGCGTCCCGGCGTGGTGGACACGATGAAGTGCAGCCGCGCCAGCGCCTCGTCGGTCAGATGGGTGTGATGGCCGGCCACCTTGCCGCGGTAGGCGCGGGCGAGGATGTCCTGAAAGGCGAGCCGCAGGTCGGTGTCGTAGCGGTCGCGCGGCACGAACACCAGGCAGGAGACGAAGCGCTCGAACGGATCGCGGCGCACGAACAGCGCGATGCGCGGCCGCTGCTGGAGCGGCAGGATGCCGGTCGCAATCCGGAACAGCTCGTCCTCGCCGATCTGGAACAGCTCGTCGCGCGGGTAGGTCTCGAGGACGTTGAGCAGCGCCTTGCCGTCGTGGCTCTCGGAAGAGAACCCGGAGCGCTCCAGCGAGGTCTCGACCTTCTGGCGCAGGATCGGGATGTTCTTCGGGCTGCGCGAGTAGGCGGTCGAGGTGAACAGGCCGACGAACAGCCGCTCCCCGGTGACGTTGCCTTCGGCATCGAAACACTTGACGGCGATGGCGTCCATGGGCACCGAGCGGTGGACGGTGGCCAGGCGGTTGGACTTGGTGATCAGCAGCAGGGCCGGCTGGCGCAGGAAGTGGCGGACGTCCTCGGGCAGGGTGCCCAGGTTGCGCAGGCCGTCGAAGATGGCGTAGCCCTCGTTGCGCAGGATGCCGAGCCCGGTGTCGGGCTGGACCCGCGCCACTGCTGCCTCCCCTTCGCCCTGGAACTGGTACTCGCGGTAGCCGAGGAAGGTGAAGTGATCCTCGACCAGCCAGGCGAGGAACGAGATGCCCTCCGCGATCTCGCGGCGCGGCAGCGGCGGCGGGTTCTTCTCCAGCTCGGCGACGATGTTCCAGCAGCGCGAGCCCATCGTGTGCCAGTCGTCGACCGCCAGGCGGACGTCGGCCAGGACGGCCTCGATGTCCCGGCAGATCGCGTCGTGCTGGGCCGCGGGCTGGGCGCTCACCTGCACCTGCATCCACGACTCGCGGCGGCTCCCCTCGGGCATCTCTCCCGCCTCGTGGAGTGCAGTGAGCCGGCCGGCCACGTCGCGATCGTCCCGGTCCACCTGAACGATGGGGTGGACCAGGAGCTGAACGTCGATCCCCTGCCGGCGCAGGGCCGAGGCCACGGAGTCCACCAGGAAGGCCATGTCGTCGTTGACGACCTCGACCACCGAGTGGGAGGACTCCCAGCCGACGCTCTCGATCCGGGGCCTGTAGACCCGGACCCGGGCCTCGCCGGGCTTCCTCTCCTGGGCGAAGTTCCAGAGGGCGAGAGCCGCGCCGGCCAGATTGTCGGGCTCTTCGCCGAGCATGTCGGCCGGCGGGACGTGGGCGTAGAACTGGCGCACGAACCGCTCGGCTCCCAGGGCCGCGTCGGCATCGCCGCCAGCACCGCCAGCGCCGGGGCCGACCCGGGCGCGTACCCGCTCCACGATCCTTTCGATGAGCTCCACCACCTTGGACTTTTCGCTGATCAACAGAAACTCCTCCGGGCTTCGCGCCCGTTCCAAACCAGGGAAGTCTATCCCGAGAGGACCGTCCGAGGGCTGTTATGCTCCCGGAAAGGAAAGGCCGCGCCCATGACTTCCCTACCTCACGTCGCCGTCGTTGGAGCCGGCGCCTTCGGCGGCTGGACCGCCCTCCGGCTCCGCGAGCGAGGCTGCCGCGTGACCCTGATCGACGCCTGGGGACCCGGAAACTCCCGCGCCAGCTCCGGCGGCGAGACCCGGGTCATCCGGGGAGTCTACGGAGCCGACCGGCTCTACGTCCGTTGGGTTGCCCGCGCCCTCGAAGCCTGGCAGGAGGCCGAGCGGCGCTGGGGCGTCCATCTCTACCAGCCCACCGGCACGCTCTGGATGTGCAGTGAAGAGGATAGCTACGTCCGCTCCTCCATTCCCCTGCTTGCCGAGGAGGGTTTGCGCGTCGACGAGATCGGCCTGGACGCGGCCCGGCGGCGCTTCCCCCAGGTTCGTTTCGACGGCATCCGGACCGTCTTCTTCGAGGAGACCGCCGGCTACCTGATGGCCCGGCGGGCCTGCCGGGCCGTGGCCGAGGCGCTCGTGCGGGCCGGAGGCGAGTTCCGGCAGGAGGAAGTACGTCCCGCCTCTCTTCCTTCCATGCAAGCCGACGCCTGGGTGTTCGCTTGCGGACCGTGGCTCGGCTCGCTGTTCCCCGACGCGGTCGGCGACCGGATCCGCCCCACCCGGCAGGACATCTTCTTCTTCGGCACACCTGCCGGTTTCCCGGCCCTGCCGGTCTGGATGGAGCTGGGCGAGCGCACCTTCTATGGCATCCCGGGCATCCCGGGCATCCCGGGCATCCCGGGAGATGACCACCGCGGGTTCAAGATCGCCGACGACACCCGGGGCGAGCCGTTCGACCCGACCTCGGGCGAGCGCATCCCGGACCTCGAGGCCCTGGAGCGGGCGCGGCGTTATCTGGCAACCCGCTTCCCCGTTCTTGCCGGCGCGCCGCTGGTCGAATCGCGGGTCTGCCAGTACGAGAACAGCCCCGACGGCCACCTGCTGATCGACCGCCTGCCCGGTTCGGACAACGTCTGGATCGTGGGCGGCGGCTCCGGGCACGGCTTCAAGCTCGGTCCGTCCGTTGGCGAGCACGTGGCCGCCCTGGTCCTGGGCGAGACCGAGCCGCTGCCGGACTTCCGCCTCGACCGTCCAGTTGCCCCCGATCTCAGGACCCAGTTCGCCTCTGGCCAGGAGAAGGCGCGCTGAGGTTTATTTCTCCACGACCGTAGAAGATAGCGCTTCAGTGTGGTGAAATCGTCTGAGCTCGGGTTAGAATAGCGTCATCATGCATAGTGACGAGTCCGACCGCCTGCTGACGCTGATGGACGACGCGATCCACCAGTCCCACCGCTCCCGCCGGGAGATCGAGAGGACGCTGGGGTTGAGCCAGGGCTATCTTGGCAGCCTCTTCAAGGGGCGAATCCAGCTCAAGGTCTCCCACGTGTACTCGATCTCGCGCGTCCTCGACCTGGAACCGCTGACCTTCTTCCTCAAGGCGTCTCCGCCGAACGAGAAGGACAAGGCTTCGCTGCTGGAGCAGCTCGGAGAGGGGCAGAAGGCGTTTGCGCTGCTCAACGACGCGCCGCCGAGCCGGAGCGAGATCCAGGCGATGATCCGGGACACGGTGCGCGAAGAGCTGGAGCGGCTCCGAAACGAGGAGCCCGACGAGGAAGATCCGGAGGAGGAAGATCCGGACGAGGAAGGGACCAAAGAGACCTGACCGACCCAAACGACCCGAAGGACGAGCACGCTCTGCTGTCCTTTAGGTCCCTTGTGTCCTTTTGGTCTTTCTTCTAGGAAGCCTCTTCCTGGTATTGCCGGATCACGCCGGTGACGATCGTCAGGAGGTCGAGGGTCGCCCTGTCCTGGTCAAGGGCTTCGCGCAGCATCAACAGTGCTGCGATGGTCTCGCGGGCGACGTACTCGGCCCGGAAGGTCTCGATCATCTCTAGCACCAGATGCTTCACCTCGGCTGTCCGCCCTTGCAGGAGCCAGATCGCGGCGAGGTCGAGGGAGATGACGGCGGAGTGGTAGGGCTGCCCTCGCCGCTTGAACTCCTCCCGGACATAAAGAAACGATCTCTCCGCCCGCTCCAGTTCCCCAAGACCGGCGGCAATCTTCCCCTCGATGCCTCTTAGCTTGATCCGGTCCACAACGCCTGCATAGTGAGCGTAGAGGGGACGCATCTCGAAGAGTTGTACGTTGGATTCCCGGTACTCGCCGTTCTCAACCCGGAAGAGCAGCATGTTGTGCAGGATGATGAAGACCAGCTTCGGATCGCGGTCCCGATCGATGCGCTGGAGGGCCTGCGCGAGGAGGCGGAGCCCCATCTCCGGGTCGCCGCTCCGGCCGGTGCAGATGCCGCGCTGGACCAAGACCCGTACGGCGTCCTGGAGATCGCCATATTTCTCATGGAGAGCGCGGGCAAGGTCGAGCGCCTGAAACGCGGCAGGGAACCGCCGCTGGTTGGAGAGCAGGCTTGCCGTTAGCTCGGCCAAGCGGGCACGTAGCAGCGGCGCGCGGGTGCCGCGATTAAGCAGATCCAACGCCCGGCCCATGG
>JANOCF010001101.1:0-3928 GCA_031412055.1 Holophagales bacterium
GCACGCGCTGCAGGCCGAACTCCTCGCCGAGCGGCCCAAGCAGAAGCGGCGTCAGGGCCCACAGGACGAACGTGGGCACGTAGGGCGGCACGGCCTCGCTCAACCAGAGGAGCAGGCAGACGCCGCCAATGACGGCGGCCCACGCGAGGGTCGCGCTTTCGAGGAGGGCCAGCGGAAGGGCGACCACCACGATGCCCGCGACGGTGAACGCGGCGACGAGGCCCCAGCGCGCCGCCGGCTTCATCGCGCCAGGTCTCTCAGCAGGGCGCCGATGACGTAGGCCAGGCCCGCCGCCGCCGAGACGACCAGAAGCGTTTCAAGCCCCGATCGCCACCAGCGGACCGTCGACCACCGGCTCTTGATCGACCCGATGGCGAAGAACACCGCGCCGGTCAGGAGCGTCGAGTATTCGAAAGCGTCCTCGATACCGAACAGGAAGGGGAGCAGGGGAGCGAGTCCGCAAACGAGGAAGGCGCTGAAGGTGCTCGCGGCTGCAAGTCCCGGGGAGCGCACTTCTCTCGGCAGGCCGTACTCTTCGGTCAGCATGGTCTGCACCCACCGCTTGCGATCGGCGGTGATCAGCTCGACCACGCGCTCGAGATCGTCACCCGCGAAACCTTTCTCATGGTAGATCTGCCGCACCTCTTCCCGCTCACCTTCCGGAGTCGCTTCGATATGGCGGTACTCGACGGCCTCCAGGAGCTTGAGGTCTTCTATCTCGGCCCGGGTGCCCATGTAGTTGCTGGCCGCCATGGAGAACCCGTCGGCGACGAGGTTGGCGAAGCCCAGCACCAGGATCACCGCCGGTGCGAGCTCGGCCCCGACGACGCCGGAGACGATGGCGAAGGTCGTCACGGAGCCGTCGATGCCGCCGTAAATCCAGTCCCGTACGTAGTTGAGGCGCGGCCCGGCCGCGAGCCGCACCCGGATCGACTCCTTCGAGTGCTCGTGTTCCATGGGAGCTGCTGTCGTCCTTGGCGGGGGCTTGGGCTTCATGAGTTTGTGGCAGGCAATGCCGGGGCCGGGACATCTTGAGCCGCCCCCATTGACAGCATGCCACCGAGGATACACGAAGCGGGCGACTCTGCTATCCTGAGATCGTAGTTCCAACTACAGAGGAAGGCGGTTCGGCGATGCGGCGTCACCCATGGCTGGTTGCGACGTTTTTCCTTTTTCTTCTGGCCGATTCTCTGACCTGGGCCGGTGCCGGCGCGCGCGTAGCCGATCTCGTGGCTCGCGAGGATGCGGCAGGCCTGCGCGAGATCGGCCCGGGGGCGACGTTCGAGATGGTCCGGCTCTACAAGTTGGGCGATATCGCGCAACGAACCCGGATCGCCAATCTTTTCTATCAGCTTTCCTGGAAGTCTCCCGAAGCCGTGGCCGTCCTGATGCGCGATGTCCGCACCCAGGATCCGGGGCTCCGGATCGCCGTCCAGTATGCCCTCGGGCGGGTCAGCGACAACCCGTCGGTGGTCGACGCACTCCTCCGGAACATGGTGCACGACACGAATCCGTTCTTTCGGGACAAGGCGGCGTGCGCACTGGCCTACGACCAGGTCCATCTTTCGGAAGCCGAGAAGGTAAGGATGTACGAGGGGCTCATCGAGGCCCTGTCGAGCGAGGAGCCGCAGGTGCGGGCGATCGCGATCCAGGCTCTTTCGATCCACACCGGGCAGGACAAGGGCTTCCTCCCGAGCGTTTCGCCGGAGAGGCGCCGGCAGAGCATCGCGCAGTGGAAGAAATGGCTCGCCGAGTACAAGGAGAACCTCTGATGCGTCTCGCGGCTGTCCTGCTCCTCTCGTTCCTTGCGGCGCTTCCGATGAGGGCCGCGGAGTCGTCGCCGATCCTGGTCAGCTACAGCTTCGACGACGGAAAGACCGACACCGGTCCGGATACGTTCTCGGTTTTCCCCAACGTGCGTCGCAACGCGCGAGGCAGCGTCCAGCTTTCGAATGCGTTCCGGGCGAGCGGCTACCAGTCGGTGGAGATCCGGGACGCCGCGGGCGATCGCGATTTCCCGGAGCTCCAGGGCTACTTTCCCGAACGGCGGAACGGCTGGCTGGTGATCCATTTCGCGCTGCTGGTGACCGATCCCAGGGAGGAGCTCAACATCGCTCTCGCCGGCCCGGGCTGGTTCAACCTGAATCAGGACGGCATCTCCTTCTGGCTCTCCACCCGCGACGGCGATCTCCTCCACACCTCGGACAGCATCCCCAGGCGGCTCCTTTCCCTGCGGCCGTTCACCTGGTATGGAGTGGACGCGGACTACGACATCGAACGCGGGCGCTACGATCTGCGGATCTATGAGGAAGGGATCGAGGAGCCGGTGGTCTCCCTCAAGAATGTGCGGAACGCCGGTTCGTATCCGGGCTCGGCGGTGAGCATGTTCTCGTTTATCGGGGACCTTGGGGATCGATCAAACGTGACCTATTACGTGGACGATGTGATCGTGGCCACCGACCGCAAGATCTCTCTGCCACCCTTCGTGGCGCCGGGCCGGAGACAGTTTCTGGCGGATGCCAAGCCTTCCGCACCAGGGAGCGAAGCGGATTCTCCCGTGGTCCGCCTGGAGCGCCAGGGAGACGCGGCGTTTCGAGCGCGCGATCTGCGCGAGGCGAAGCGGCTGTACGAGGGGGTCCTGAAGACCGCGCCGACCCGGAGTGATCTCCTCCTCAAGCTCGCAGACGTGTCGTTCCTGATGGGCGATCTGACCACCGAAAAAGTCTTGCGGGAGAAGATCTTTGGCAGCCTGGACCGGCGTTAGCGCCTTGCTGCCGAGGGGCAGCGTCCGCAGCCTCTATTCAACTTCTTGATTCTTGTCCCGCTTTCAGCGCGAGCCGCACCTTGGAAGGTAAGGCGTCGTTTCAACCAAGCTTCGGCCGGGAAGTTGAGGGATGCCGTCGAATACTGTTTTTGCACTTTTTTTATCGGCTACTGTCGTTTCCTGCTGCGAAAAGGCAAACCCGCCGTGAGGCGGCGACGCAAAGCCAGGGGTCTCCGGGGAAGCCTGGAGATGGCCCGGTTGCCAAGATCATCCCGGGAGGGTATGCATCCTCCTGCCGATCAGTCCGCCTGCTCATCAAGACATGTTCCCGGGATCCGTGAATCCCGGTATTTCCTGAAGACGAGCCGTTGTGGGCTCCTTCGATGAGTCAGGAGGAAACGATGTCGTCCAAGTTGAGTAGAGGTCTTCTGATCGTGGCGCTGGTGGCGTTCTGCGCCTATCCGGCTGCCGCGGCAACCGTCCGGCAGATGAATCTGGAGCAGATGGTCGAGAATTCCGGCCGTATCTTCCGCGGGACGCTCCTCGATGTCCGCGAGGGCAAGGTCCAGGCGGGAGGCGGCGAGGTGCCGACCACCATCTACGTGTTCCGGGTCGACGAGGCCTTCAAGGGCACGTACCAGGACGTCAAGGGGCAGCAGGTCGTCGAGATCCAGATGGTCGGCAGCAAGGTCGGGTCGAAGCAGGTCGGCACGATGCGCCGGCTGCCGATCTTGCCGGACCACCCCAAGCTGCAGAAGGGGCAGGACTATCTTCTTATCACCACGGCTCCGAGCGCCATCGGGCTGTCGACCACCGTCGGCCTGGGCCAGGGCTCGTTCACACTGATCGGCAAGGGCGGCAGCCAGGTCGCGGTCAACGAGAACCACAATGCCGGTCTCTTCGCCGGCATGGGAGGTCCCTCCAGGCAGGCGGCGCCTGCCGAGGGGCCGGTGCCGTACGCGACTCTCGCCACCATCATCCGGGACATCGTCGGTGAATGAGGAAAATGCCATGAAAACAGCGCTGCGCCTTTTCGCCTCGTTCGCCCTCGTCCTCGCCTTTGCCGTCGCGGTTTTCGTACCTGCACCCGCCTTTGCCGGCGGTCCGCTCGCCAACTGCCAGCCCGGCCAGCCGTTTCTCTGGCCCAACGGCGGCACCAACATT
>JANOCF010001102.1:0-3362 GCA_031412055.1 Holophagales bacterium
GCAGCTCGTCCTTGGGTGCGAACGGCTCCTGGCCGTAGTAGAGGATCAGCTAGCGGCGGTCCAGGATTGCGGCGGCGCGCAGCGGGCCCGCGGTCAGGTGCTGGGCGAAGGCCGGGCGGCGCTGCAGCGGCTGGACGCCGGTCAGGGCCGGGAGGAGATCGAGCCCGTCCCAGGCCGGATCTCGCGCGGCGCCCACGGCCGAGGCCAGGGTCGGCACCAGGTCCAGCAGGCGGACGGTCCCCGAGAGCCGGGTACCGGGCTGGATGCGGCCGTCCCAGCGCACGATCAGCGGCACGTGGATCTGCTCTTCGTAGAGCGTCTGCCCGTGCTTCCAGCCGCCGTGGTCGAACAGCTCCTCCCCGTGATCCGCGGTGAGCACGATGAGGGTGTTGGCCAGGACTTCAGGGTGGAGGGACGCCAGCAGCTCGCCGATGCGCCGGTCCACGTAGCGGATCTCGCTGTCGTAGAGAGCCTTGATGTAGGGCACGTCCCGCTGCGGGTCCTCCAGCGGGATGCGGCCGTTGTAGATGCCGTGGATCCAGTTGCCGGCGATGGGGCCGGTGTAGTCCGGCATGAACGGCGACCGGCCGCCGTGGGCCTCCATGTCCGGGTTGCTGTACGGGTCGTGCGGGTCGATATAGTGGACGTAGGCGAAGAACGGACGGCTCTGGTTCGCCCGCAGCCAGGGCAGTGCATGGGCGTTGATCACGTCGGCGTGCAGGTTGAGGAACTGCACTTCCGCTGGCGGGACGTAGTAAGTATGGAAGCCGCGGTCGAACCCGGCGCCGCCGTGGACCGTGGGGTTGGCCACGAAGCCGCCCGTCTGGTAACCCAGGCGGGACAGGCGCTCGGCGATCGTCTCCACCTCGGCGGGGATGCCGAAGCTGGCCAGGTTCGAGCTGACGAGCTCGCCGGGGTAGCGGCCGGTCATCAGCGAGATCACCGAGGGGAGCGTCCAGGGCGCCTGGCTGTAGGCCTCCTCCACCACGGCGCCGGGCTGGGCGAGCCAGCGCTGGATCTCCGGGGAGGTGTCGCGCTTGTAGCCGTAGGGCGTGAGGTGGTCGTGGCGCAGGGTGTCCACGAGGATGACCAGGATGTTGGGGCGCTCGGCCGTCCCGGGGTCCGGCGGCGCGGAAAGGGAAACCGGTCCCCAGGCCACCAGGTTGGACGCCTGGTGCTCCTCGGGGAGACCGTGGAGGATGGCAGTAAGCTCCAGGGTGACCTCGCGTTCCGCCCAGCGGCCGAGGTTGGCGTCCAGGTCGAGCCAGCGGGAGGCATCCTCGCGGCGTAGCCGGCCAGTTTCCAGGATCTCGCGCTCGCGGCCGTTGCCATCGCGGGCCACCAGCCGCACCTCGACGGACTCCACCACCTTCCAGGCGGCGGGGAGGATCTGGATCCCGGCGTGGAAGTAGGCTCCTTCCTCGGGGATGCGCCCGCGCCAGCGCCAGGTTCCGGGCGAGGTGAGCACCACCGGCCGGCGCTCGGAGTCGAAGGTCAGCTCCCGCAGCTCCGGGGCGCGGGCGAACGACAATCCCTCTGGTATCTCCTCGGCATTCACCAGGGTGTAGGTCTTCGCACCCACCAGCGGACGCAAGGCGAAGCCGGCCTCCGGCGGGCGGCCGCAGGCACACAGCAGGAGAAGGGCCGCGGCGATCGCCGGCAGTACCGGCAGCGCGGCGCGCTCAAACCAGGTCATAGTCCCCCATGGAGTAGGTGAAGTCTCCCGCCTGTCCCCGGCAGCCGACGAACCGGCGCTCTCCCGTGGGGAGCAGCCCGAGCTGCCGGTAGAGAGGATCGAGGCCAGGAGAGACGGGCGGCCAGAACCGCCAGCCGCGGAGCCCGGCCGCGCGCAGATCCGCGGCCACGGCGAGCATCGAAGGGTACCATTCCCCCGAAGAAGGGAGCCAGACCTCGGCGGCCCAGGCCTCCTCGCCCACGAAGGCGAACACCGCGAGCCCCTCCTCTGCGCCGGAGACCATCCGGTAGAAGCGGTAGTAGCGGCGGGGACGGCCCCAGTAGCGCCAGTTGAGGAAGGCCGCCGAGCGCCGGACTCCCAGGACGCCGCAGCGCTCCCAGATCGGCTCGGCCCTGTCGCCGGCGGAGTCGCCGATCTCCAGTTGGACGTCCGCCCCACCCTTGGGGAGCACGCCCGCCAGGGGCTCAATCTCCAGGAGGGGCTTGTACCCGAAGACCCGCTCGCCCAGGCGGAAGTGGCGCTCGCTGGGGAAGCCGAAGATCCATGGCGCGTCCTGCGGGCGGGGCAGATCGTCCAGCAGCGCCCGGCCGAGATCGACCAGGGGCGGACGGAGTCCTCCGCGCGCTTTGCCGGCGAAGTCTACGAGCTGCCAGATCCCGGCCTCTCCTGCTTGCCATCGAGCGGGCAGGCAGAGGGCGCCCGCGTGGGCCACGATATCTCCTCCAGAAACAGCCACAAGGCTGCACGCTTCCCCGGGGAGAAGCCTGTACTTCCACTCCCACTCGGCTTGGTCCAGAGGGTGTCCAAATCGCTGCTCAAACAAGGCGGAGAGGGACGGCAGATCCTCAGGGAGGGTGGCGCGGATCTCGACGGGAGCGTTCCCCCCGCCGTTTCGGCGTTTCCCCCCGGGAGGCGAGGCGTTCCCCTCGCGATCTCCTCGGTCCCCCTCCGCAAAGGCGGCGGTCCCCCGGGCATCTGGAGCTTTCGTTTGGCCGGGGGAAACCGTCCCCTCGCGGGGGGAACCGAATCCATGGCCGGGGGAACGGCCGCGGAACGCGACCGCGAGCCCCACGAGGCCGAGGAGACTCAAGACGGCTCCGGGGAGGAGCCCGGCGGGGCGGTAGCGCAGCTCCAGGCGGCCGGTCCCTGGTCCCAGCTCGACGCCGATCAAGGCTCCGTTCACGGGGACTACCGGGACGGGCTGGCCGTCAACGGTCGCGCGCCAGCCGCGATCCCAGGTCTCGGCGATGACGAGTGTGGCACGGCGCGGGGTGCGCCATTCGATCTCGCGGAGCCCCGGGGCCTGTCGCAGGATGGCAGGAGCCGGTCCTCCACCCGCCCAACGCACGAGCGGCAGGGCTCCAGGGCGCTCGAACACGCGGGCATCCGTACCCTCGTAGGCCAGCCGCCAGCCTGGAAGAGGAGCCTCTGCTCCGGGTCCGGCCATCACCCAGCGGACGCCGAGCCGGTCGAGCCACGGATCGTCCCACCGCCGGATCGGCTCGTAATAGACAGGATTGCCTGGAGCAAACGAGCGGTAAACCCGTTCATAGCGCTCCAGCTTGACCGGGTCGTCGCCCCGAAGGTCCAAAAGACCATAGGCCAAGGCAGCGTTGGGCCGCAGTGCCTGATCGACACCTGCCACCCGGCCCGGCTGCCCTTGCAG
>JANOCF010001103.1:0-1646 GCA_031412055.1 Holophagales bacterium
CTCGAGCGCGAGGTCGGCAAGGTGTCGCGCAAGGTCGCCCGCAAGATCGCGGCCCGCGAGGCCGAGCAGGTGACCGTGGACGCCGCCAAGGTGCGCGAGCTCCTGGGCCGGGCCAGGGTCCATCCGGAAAGGGCGGCGCGCCAGGACCAGGTGGGGGTCGCGACGGGCATGTACTACACGCCCACGGGCGGAGACATCATGTTCGTGGAGGCCTCGACCATGCGCGGCAAGGGCGAGCTGGTGCTCACCGGCCAGCTCGGGGACGTGATGAAGGAGTCGGCCCGCGCCGCCTGGACCTACGCCCGGGCGCACGCGGACACGCTGGGGATCGGGGAGAACTTCTTCGACCGTGACGTGCACGTGCACGTGCCGGCGGGTGCCATCCCCAAGGACGGTCCCTCCGCGGGTGTGACCATGGCGACGGCCTTGATCTCGGCCCTCTCCAACCGTCCCGCCCGGTTCGACATCGCCATGACCGGGGAGATCACGCTCTCCGGCCGGGTGCTGCCGATCGGCGGCGTCAAGGAGAAGGTGCTCGGCGCGGTCCGCTCCGGGATCTCCGAGATCCTCCTGCCCAAGGACAACGAGGCGGACCTGGACGATCTGCCGGCCGAGGTGCGGGACAACATCCGCATCCACTTCGCCGCGGAGCTGGGCGACGTTCTTGCCCTGACTCTGCGGGGAGCCAGCTACAGCGAGGGGCGGCTGTCCTTCGGGGAGACCTCGGTGCTCGGCAGCAGCTCGCTGCACTAAGCACCAAAAGGGAAAAAGGGCGCAGCATGCTGCGCCCTTTTTGTTTCACCTCAGAGATTCCAGGAGATGCCGGCCAGGAACTCGCGGCCGGAGAGGTCGATGTCGCCGAAATTCTCGAAGTCGCCTTCCAGCTCGTCCTCGGCCTCGGTCCAGCGTCCCTCGGCGAATACCGAGAAGCGCGGGCTGAGCGGCACCTCCAGCCCTACGAGCCCGTAGTAGCCGAAGGCCAGGCCGTCGGCCTCCAGGGTGGCGGAGAAGATGTCGTCGTTGGCGGCGATGAAGTCACCATCCTCCTGCAGCCGCCAGGAGTAGATGCCTCCGCCTATGCCCGCGTAGGGGATGACGGGGGCGTCCGGACCGAACGGGCTGAACATGAAGCCGCCGGTGAACGAGGCAATATCCAGGGTGGTGTCGTGGCGGATACGGTCCCCGAAGTTGTCGACGAAGCCGCGGTAGGCCTGCGTGGAGTCCCCCGAGAAGTAGTTGCCCGACAGTTGCAGGCCCACGTGCCGGCTGAGGCTCCAGATGTAGTCGCCGCCGATCGAGACGTTCTCGAAGTCGCCGATTTCCCCGGTGAAGCCCGTGAACTTCTCGTCCCAGTACTCCGAGTCGCCATCGGGTTGGAACACGCCGGCGTGGAGCCGGAACGCTCCATCCCTTTCGTAATATCCCCGCTGCGCCCAAGCCGGAATCGTCGTCATCAGCAAGCCCACCAGGATCCAGATCGCTCGCGATCTCTTGATTGTCATCGTAGTCTCCTTGTGTCCCTTCTTCCGGAAGAGACGTCCTGATGGCACCCAGGAGCAACGGCGGTGCCAGGCTCCACGCTATGGGAAACAGCAACCGAAACTCCTTATGAATCAGAAAGATGAAAACGGCCCCGCCGAAACCGG
>JANOCF010001104.1:0-2017 GCA_031412055.1 Holophagales bacterium
ACGGGGCGTCTCGTCGCCGTGGCGCGCGAACCAGGGGGCGAGGTTCGGCATCTCCAGCGCTTCGCCGGCGAAGACCACCCAGCGCAGGGCCAGATCGGAAGCCTCCCCACCATCGCCGGCCAGCACCGACTCCTCCGCCCAGAGGAGCTGCCGGAAGGCGGACGGCGTCTGGTTGAGGACGGTCACCCGCTCGTCCCTCAGCAGGCGATAAATGTCCTCGGGCGAGCGGCTCTGCCAGTGGGGCACGACCACCAGCCGCCCGCCGTAGAGCAAGGCCCCCCAGATCTCCCAGACCGAAAAGTCGAAGGCATAGGAGTGGAAGAGGGTCCACACGTCGGAGGGGCCGAAGCCGAACCACCGCTCGGTCGCCGTGAGCAGCCGGTCCACGTTGGCGTGCGACACGACTACGCCCTTGGGCCGGCCGGTCGAGCCCGAGGTGTAGATGACGTAGGCCGGAAAAGCGGGATCGACGGGCACGGCCGGAAGCTCGACGCCTTGGTCCACTGCGCGCAGGTCCTCCTCGGCGAGCAGGATCGAGGCGCCGCTGTCCTCCAGCGCCAAGGCCACGCGGTCCGCGGGGTAGGTCGGATCGAGCGGCACGTAGGCGGCCCCGGTCTTGAGCACGGCCAGGATGGCGGCTACGAGGTTCGCGGACCGCTCCAGCTTCAGGGCGACCCGGTCGCCGGGGCGCACGCCCCGATCCAGCAGGTGGCGCGCGAAACGATTGGCGCGCTCGTCGAGCTCGCGGTAGGTGAGCCGCTCCTCCCCTGCCGAGACCGCCACCGCGTCCGGAGTCCGGTCGGCCTGCTCCTCGAAGCGCTCGTGGAGACATCGGAGGCAGCGTCGGCCGCTCTCAAGAGCCGTCCCCTCGTTCCACTCCACGACCTGCTGGCGCTCCTCGCCGGTCAGGAGCGGCGCCTCGGCCAGGCGTCCGCGCGGGTGGGACACCAGGGCGTCCAGCAGGACCGACAGGTGGCGGGCATATCGGGCCGCCGTCGAGCCGTCGAACAGGTCGGTGGCGTACTCCAGAACGCCTTCGAGCCGGCCTCCGTCCTCCGCGAAGGCAAAGGAGAGGTCGAACTTGGCCACGCCCATGGGGATCTCCCGGGGCACCAGGCGCACGCCGCCGAGATCGGTCGCGGAAAAAGGGGCATTCTGGAGCGCCAGGGACACCTGGAAGAGCGGCGAGCGCGAGAGGTCGCGGTCCGGGCGCAGCTCGTCCACCAGCTTCTCGAAGGGGACGTCCTGGTGGGCATAGGCGCCCAGACTCGACTCGCGCACCTGCCGCAGCAGGTCGCGGAAGCTTTCGGCCCGCGACAGGTCGGCTCGCAGCACCAGGGCGTTGACGAAGAATCCGATCAACCCCTCGGTCTCGATGCGGTTCCGGTTGGCGATGGGCGACCCGATCGTGATGTCGCCCTGGCCGGTCAACCGGGAGAGCAGCGCGAAGAGGCCGGCGGCAAGGACCATGAACGGGGTCACCCCCTCCTGGCGGGCCAGCTCCAGAACGCGGCCCGACAGGTCCTCGTCCAGGCTGCAGGGATGGTTGGCGCCGCGCAGGGTCCGGACCGGCGGGTGCGGCCGGTCAGTAGGCAGCTCCAGGGCGGGCGCGCCGCGCAGCCGCTCCCTCCACCAGGCCATCTGCCGCTCCAGCACCTCGCCCGCGAGCCAGCGCCGCTGCCAGACCGCGAAGTCGGCGTACTGCACCGGCAGCTTCGGCAGGGACTCCCCGGCGTAGAGCGCGTTGACCTCCCGCACCAGCACGCCCATGGACCAGCCGTCCGTGACGATGTGGTGGAGGTTCAGGAGGAGCAGACCGCGCTCGGAGGCCGACTCCAGCAGGAGGGCGCGCAGGAGCGGACCCCGCGAGAGATCGAACAGCCGCACCGCCTCCGCGGCCGCGAGACGCCGCAGCTCCGGCTCGCGGAGAGGCTCCGGCAGGCCGCGCAGGTCCACCCTCGGCAGCGGGACGTCTGTCGCGGGAAGCACGACCTGAACCGGCTCCCCATCCTTCTCG
>JANOCF010001105.1:0-1892 GCA_031412055.1 Holophagales bacterium
GCGGTCCCGACTGGTACGCCAGTTGCCATACAGCGGCGCGTCGTTCCCCCTACACCCTCTGGAGGCTGTGATATGAGCTGGATCGCTTGGATCGTGCTTGGCTTGATCGCGGGCGCGATCGCCAAGGCACTCATGCCCGGCAAGGATCCGGGTGGCATCATCGTCACCATGATCATCGGCATCATCGGCGCCTTCATCGGCGGCTGGCTCTTCCGGCAGCTCGGCGTGAGCACTCCATTCGGAGGCCTTGCCGGAACCATCTTCGTCGCCTTTATCGGCGCCATAGTGCTGCTTCTGCTCTTGAGGCTCATCCGCCGCGGAAGGTAGGAGATGTCCGACGCCGGCGCAGTGCTCGACGAAGCGCTAGAAGCGCGGCGTCCGCTGCGCTGGCGGATCGCCTGGTGGGTGTTCAGAGAGAGAGGTCAGCATGCGAGTCATCGTCATCGGCGCCACGGGGACCATCGGGCAGGGTGTCGTCCAGGCCCTGGAGGGGCGGCATGAGGTCGTGCGGGTGGGGCACAGCCGTGGCGACCACCAGGTGGACATCACGGACAAGGGATCGATCGAGCGCCTACTGCAGCAGCTTGGCGCCTTCGATGCGCTAGTCTCCACGGCGGGACAGGCCAGGTTCGGCAGCCTGGAAACCCTCTCCGACGAGGACTTCCAGCTCTGTATCACCGACAAGCTCATGGGACAGGTGAACCTCGTGCGGGCCGGGCTGAAACACGTCCGCGACGGCGGATCGTTCACGCTCACCAGCGGCCTGCTCGCCCAGCATCCCGTGCCGGGCAGCTCGGCCATCACCCTGGTCAATGCCGGGCTTGAAGCGTTTGCCAAGGCCGCCGCCCTGGAGATGCCCCGAGGCGCCCGCATCAACGTGGTCAGCCCTCCCTGGGTCAGCGAGACCCTTGAAGCGATGGGGCGGAACCCCTCGAAGGGGTTGCCCTCCGAAAAGGTGGCCCGCGCCTACGTCGAGAGCGTCGAAGGCAACCGCAGCGGCGAGGTCCTGGACGCCCGGTCTTTCGCCTGAGACTGCGATAGTCTTCTCTCATGAGCACGAAAGAGATGCTGGACCTGGGAGAGCTGGTACGCAGCACCGGACCCGGCCGGGTCTCGGCCATGGCGGAAGCCCTGGTCGGCTCGGAGATCCTCCGCATCGCGGGCGAGATCCGCGCCCTCAAGGCCGCGGGCAGCTCCATCTGCGACTTGACGGTGGGCGACTTCGACCCCAAGCAGTTCCCCATCCCGGAGCGGCTCGCGGCCGGCATCCACGAGGCGCTGGATCGCGGCGAGACGAACTACCCGCCCTCCAGCGGCATCCTGCCCCTGCGGGAGGCCGTAGCCAGGTTCTACGAGCGGGAGCTGGGCCTCCGCTACCCTATCGATTCGGTGCTCATCGCGGGCGGGGCGCGGCCCATCATCTATTGCATCTTCCGCGCTCTCTGCGACCCCGGAGACCGGGTCGTCTACCCGGTTCCGAGCTGGAACAACAACCACTACACGCACCTGGTCGGAGGCGTGCGCGTGCCGGTGGTGTGCGGCCCGGAGGATCTCTTCCTGCCCACGCGGGAGATGCTGAACGGCAAGCTCGCCGGCGCCCGCCTGGTCTGCCTGAACACGCCCCTGAACCCCGCCGGCACGGTGATCGAGCGCGATGCCCTCCTGGGCATCTGCGAGGCGGTCCTCGAGGAGAACGAGGCCCGCCGCGGCACCGGCGAGCGGCCTCTCTACCTGCTCTACGATCATATTTACTGGATGCTCTGCTTCGGTGATGCCAGGCACTTCACACCGCCGGAGCTGCTGCCCGAGATGACGCCTTACACGATCTTCGTCGACGGGATCAGCAAGGCGTTCGCGGCCACCGGGCTGCGGCTCGGCTGGGGAGTCGGCCC
>JANOCF010001106.1:0-4106 GCA_031412055.1 Holophagales bacterium
CCGAGCGCAACTTCACCTAGAGGGGGACAGCCATGGCGTTCAATCTCGGCGGTGCTGGCGGCGGTGGCAGCGGTTTCGGCGGCGGGGGGGATGACGATCCGGTCCTGGCCGACATCAACGTCACCCCTCTGGTGGACGTGATGCTGGTGCTGCTGATCATCTTCATGATCGCGGCCCCCATGCTCCACCAGGGGGTCGAAGTGGCCCTTCCCCGGGCCGAGGCCACCAACCTCCCGATGCGGGTCGAAGACCCGCTCGTGGTTTCCATCGACCGGGATGGAAACGTCTATCTAAAGGAAGAGGAGATCGCCAAGGAGGAGCTGGTGGAGCGGCTGACGGACCAGATCAAGACGCGGGGCGACAACAGCGTGTTCCTCAAGGGGGACCGCGAGGTGCCGTACGGCCGGGTGATCGAGATCCTCGACGTGCTGCACCGCGGCGGGATCGTCCACGTGGGCATGATCACGGAACGTCCCGTGGAGGGCCGGAGCCAGGGATGAGCCGCGAGGTCGACAACGTCCTGCACGAGCGCTCCCGGCGCGCCGGGAAGATGGGGGCTGCGAGCCTCATCGGCACCCTGCTGCTCCACGGCACCGTCCTGGCCCTCGTCCTGCTGCTACCCCGCCTCACTCCGCCCCCGAAGCCGCTGGAGTTCGTGCCGGTGCAGATCATCCCGGCCCAGGCCCTGGGTGTCCGCCGTCCCGCTCCGCCGCGGAGGAAGACGCCGCCGGCCCCCGAGCCGGCCGTGGAGAGCCCGGAGCCCGAGCCCGAGCCCGAACCCGCAGCGGCCGCTCCAGATCCGGAGCCGGTCGACGAGGCGCCGGTCCTCCCGGATCCCGACAAGAAGAAGCCGGAAGAGCGGAAGCCCGCTGCGCAGAAGCCTCCGGCGACGCCGGTGAAGCCAGCCGAGACCGGCAAGAAGCCGGAGAAGCCATCGACAGGGGCATCGCCGGAATCGGAGACCGGCCGGCCCAGCTCCGGCAAGGCCGAGCCGGGCGTCGCCGGGACGGCGCCGGGCGAGACCGGCGACCAGCTCGGACGGCGGGGCGGCCCGCAGGGAAACCCGCTGGGCACCACCGCCTTCGGCTCCGAGGTCGCCGGCCTGGACAACCCGGACTTCACCTACGGCTACTACCTCGACCGGCTGCTCTCCCTGATCGACGGCCAGTGGGCGCGGCCGAACATGGCGAGCGGCGTGACCACGGTCCTGTTCTTCCGCATCAACCGCGACGGCTCCCTGTCCGAGCTGAAGGTCGACCAGTCTTCCGGCTACAATGCCTTCGATCTGGCGGCCTTCCGCGCGGTCCAGAACGCGGCCCCGTTTCCCCCATTGCCGAGGGCGTTCAAGCACGACTCCCTCGGCGTCCGACTGATCGTGCGCTGAGACAAAGCTGCAAGGAACCATGAGATCCAAAGCCCTGGCCCTGACCTCTTCCGCCGTCCTGCTGCTGGCCGGCCTGTCCCTGCCCCGCATCTTCGCCCAGGAGCCCCCTGCCGATCCGCCCCCGCAGCAGGACCGCGAGGTCACGCTGGAGCTGGACCGCGGCGGCCAGCGGGCGCCGATGAAGCTCGCGTTTCCGCCCTTCCGCGGCATCGAGGGCCTCTCCGGCGAGGCGGCCCAGGCCATGCGCCAGATGGAGCAGACCGTGCGCCAGGACCTGGTGAACTCGGGCTACTTCGAGATCCTGGGACCTGACCGGCTCGGCCGGATCAACTGGACCGGCAACCTGCAGAGCGACGTCGAGCAGTTCCGCGCCGCGGGCGCCGAGACCCTGCTCCTGGGCGACGCGCGCCCGGAGCCCGGCCGGATCGTCTTCGAGGGCCGGCTGTTCGACATCGCCAGCGCCCAGCCGATCCTGGCCAAGCGCTACCGCGGCAGCTTCGCCGTCTCCCGGCGCATCGCCCACACCTTCGCGGACGAGGTGATCCGCTACCTGGTGGGCAAGCCCGGCATCTCCCAGTCGAGCATCGCCTTCACCAGCGACCGCAGCGGCCACAAGGAGATCTGGGTCATGGACTACGACGGCCAGAACCAGCGCCGGATCACCGGCCACCGGTCGACCTCCATGTCGCCCGCCTGGAGCCCCAACGGCGACGCCCTGGCCTACACCTCGTTCTTCAACGGCCCGCCGGGGATCTACGTGGCCGACATGGCGAGCAACCGCAAGCGGCCCATCGTGACCTCCGGATCGATGAACACCACGCCCACCTTCTCCCCCGACGGCGGCCGGGTGGCCTATGCGAGCTCGGTGAACGGCAACGTCGAGATCTTCACCATCAGCCGCAGCGGCGGCGCCGCGCGGCGGCTGACCCACTCCAACGCCATCGACACCAACCCCGCCTGGAGCCCGCGCGGAGGCGAGATCGCCTTCACGTCGAGCCGCGGGGGCAACCCGCACATCTACCTGATGGATGCCGAGGGGGCCAACCAGCGGCGCCTCACCTTCGAGGGCGACTACAACGACGGCGTCTCCTGGAGCCCCGAGGGCGACCTGATCGTCTACTCCAGCCGGCGCGGCGGACGCTTCCAGATCGCGGTCACCAACGTCGTGACCCTCGCCACCCGGGTCCTGACCTCCGGGGGCGAGAACGAGGCGCCGACCTTTTCGCCGGACGGCCGCAAGATCGCCTTCAGCTCCAAGCGGGGCGGACGGAAGCAGATCAATGTCATGGATATCGACGGCCGCAACGTGCGCCAGGTAACCCAGGAAGGCAACAACGACATGCCCGACTGGTCGCGCCTGCAGGCGACGGAACAGTAAAGATTTTCCGGAGGAGCAGGAACTCACGTCGGGACAAGGCGTTGCGGCATTCCGCGCCCTTTGCTAGAGTGAGGTTCCCGAGGGCCCTCCGAGCCGTTTGACCGAGTTGTCTTTCAAGATAGGGAGAGGAAGAGCATGAACCGCAAGTTGATGATCTGGATGGTAGTTCCGCTACTGGCAATGGTCCTGACCGGCTGTCCGAAAAAGAAGCCGGCGACCGCGCCCGCCGATCTCGACGTCGATACCCAGCCGGTGACCCCGACGACTCCGATGCAGGAGGAGGTGGTGGACACGCCGGTGACGACGACCGAGGACGAGACCGAGGATCCGTTCCTGTCGAGCGATCTCCAGGTGGTCAACGACGAGCTGCGGCGCCGCGGATTCAGCCCGGACGTCTACTTCCAGTACGACGAGGCCTCGCTGTCCGAGGAGACCCGCGAGAAGCTGGCCCGCAACGCCGAGCTGCTCCGCTCCCAGGCCCAGTTCATGGTGACCATCGAGGGCCACGCCGACGAGCGCGGCACCAACGAGTACAACCTGGCCCTGGGCGAGCGCCGCGCCAATGCGGTCCGCGACTACCTGACCTCGCTCGGCGTGGACGGCGGCCGTCTCCGCACCCTCAGCTATGGCGAGGAGCGGCCGGTCTGCACCACCGACGACGAGAGCTGCCTGTCCCAGAACCGCCGTGCCCACCTGATCATCACCGGCCGCGCAAACGTCGGCTGAGGCGAAGGCCGGACATGCTGCGCGCACGCTCCCTTTCCCTGACCGGTTGCCTCGTGGCGGCGCTCGCCGCCACGGGGTGCGTCACGCCTCAGGACATCGAGGGCCTGCGGTCGCAGCTCTCCGACATCCAGCGGCAGGCCCTGCAGATCCAGAAGCAGGCCCCGAGCAAGGAGGAGGTCTCCAACCTGGAAGCCAACGTCGGCCGCCAGATGGAGTCGCTGCTCAAGACCGAGGCCGACATGCAGGTGAAGCTGCAGGGCCTGTCCAGCCAGATCGACGAGCTTCAGGCCAAGCTTGAGGACACGAACTACCGGCTCGCCCAGCTCTCCCAGCAGATCGCGACCACGAACCAGGAGCTGAAGTCGTTCCGGAACGCCCCACCGCCGCCCGCCATGCCGCAGTCCACGGACCCGCAGCAGCCGGGAGGCACACAGGGACCGGGCGGTAATCCTGGTGGTAATGCTGGTGGTAATCAAGGCGCTGGCCCCACGGCCGACCCCCAGAACCTGTACAACTCGGCCTACAACGACTACCTCAAGGGCAATTACGACCTGGCCTTGCGGGAGTTCCAGGAGTACCTGGACAACTTCCCCGGCACCGACCTGGCCGACAACGCCA
>JANOCF010001107.1:0-4321 GCA_031412055.1 Holophagales bacterium
GTCTTGCGCTTTATCACCCAACTGCCCCGGCGAGACTTCCCCCAGTAGTGAGTGAAGCCGAGAAAATCGAAGCTCCTCGGCTCGTCGTGCGGCTGCGTTCTGGGTGGCTCCGGCTTACGGGGCCGCTCAAAGCGCATCAGACGAGTCTTGTCTGGGTGAAGATGAAGGCCGTATTGGGCGAATCGCTTCGGCAATACGTCCAATACCCGCCTGGCATCCGTCTCCAGTTGGAAGACCAAGACGAGTCGAGTAGCGCGGGGGAATCGCACCCCCGCGCCCTCACAGAACCGGACGTGAGACTCTCGCCTCATCCGGCTCCTACGATCCAGCCCCCGGCCGGACACCGAGTTGCCACAGGACGAACAGTTTCCGATCCCGTTGCGCAACGCACCCCAACCAATGCATCGAGGCTCGTTCTCGACGTCGAAACCGTCTGTACTTCCGCCGCGCCCATGCTGCCAGGGCCTCATTGAGATACCGCAGGACTTGAACACACTTTGACCGGTAAAACCGACCGTAGTAGTTCATCCATCCTCGCACCGACGGATCTACGAGCCGCGCTAAGTCCTCCAGGCTCTGGTTGCTCCTGGTGGATCCCATCCGCCACTTCCGGATCTTGACGCGGATCGACTTGGCGGACTTGGCACTGATCGCCGGAAGGAAGCTCACAAAGTACTTCCCACGATGATTCTTTGCCCGTCGAGGTTGGAAGGTGTAGCCCAGGAAGTCGAACACTACGTGCTCATAATCCCCGCGCCGATCGTCATCTTTACAGTAAACGATCCGGGTCTTCGAAGGATGAAGCTCCAGACCGCACTGTAAGAAACGATCATGGATGGCCTCCAGTACCTTCTCAGCCTCAGACTTGCTCCGGCAATGGACGATGGCATCGTCCGCGAACCGCTCGAACTGAACGCTCGGGCGGGTCCTCTGCATCCAGAGGTCGAACGCATAGTGCAGGAACAGATTGGCTAGCAACGGGCTCAGGACTCCACCTTGCGGCGTGCCCTTCGTCCGGGGCTCCAGAGTGCCGTCTGGCCGTTGTACGGAGGCACGAAGCCACCGCCCAATGTAGAGGCGGACCCATGGAAGATCAATATGGTGAGCCACCGCACGCTCGACCAGATCATGATCCAGGCTATCAAAGAAGCCTCTGATATCCAGGTCAATCACCCAGTCAGCGGCCCAGCAGCGTTTCCTCGCCACCCCCACTGCGTCGAGCGCCGATCGGCCAGGACGATAGGCGTACGAGTCCGGGTGGAACTTCGGCTCCACCTTCGGCTCGAGCACCATCTTCGTGACTGTCTGTGCCACTCGATCGGCTACTGTGGGTACACCGAGGGGGCGCATGCCACCGGCATCCTTCGGTATTTCGACGAGCCGCACTGGTGGCGGCAAGTAAGACCCTGACGACATCCGATTCCAGATCTTGTACAGGTTACCCTTCAGATCCTTCTCGAAGATCGCCAATGTCTCGCCATCCACCCCCGCCGCGCCTCGGTTCGCCTTAACCCGTTGGTACGCTTCCCAAACGAGTTGCTTTGGAATCTTGTAAGGCTTTGCCTCAGCCTGGAGTTGACCCGGTTTCGTGGACTCGTCATCCTTAGGGATGAAGGAGTCATCGATGTCGAGAGGTAGACCCCCTTATCCAGATGAGTTTCGTCGCCAGATGGTGGAACTTGTGCGGTCAGGCCGGACGCCCGAATCCTTGTCGCGGGAGTTCGAGCCATCGGCCGAGGCAATCCGCCACTGGGTCCGTCAGAGCGGTCGAGAAGAGGGCCGTCGCCAGGACGGCGTAACGAGTGCAGAGCGCGAGGAGCTGAACCGTCTGCGGCGGGAGAACCGCCGCCTTCGTGAAGAGCGAGAGATTCTGTCAAAAGCCGCGGCCTGGTTTGCTCGGGAGAACGGATCGATCCCGCCGAGGTCTTCGGATTCGTGAGAGCCAACCAGGCCGTCTACAGTGTCAGGAGAATGTGTGACCTGCTGGGAGTCTCCGCCAGCGGGTACTACGCGTGGTCAAGGCGGCTGCGGTCAAAGCGATCGCTCGGCGACGAGAAGCTTTTGGCTCGGATCCGGTCGATCCACGAGTGGTCGCGCGGAACCTATGGGGCGCCGCGTATCCACGCTGAGCTCGTGGCTTCGGGTACCCCAATCAGCCGTAAGCGAGTGTCGCGCTTGATGCGCGAGGCAGGCCTGCAGGGAGCCAGCCGTCGCCGGTGGGCTGTGACGACGGTGCGGGACAAGAAGGTACGTCCAGCACCAGACCTGGTAGAGAGGGATTTCTCGGCTGAGGGCCGTGACCGGCTCTGGGTGGCCGACATCACCTACATCCCGACCTGGGCAGGGTTTCTGTACCTGGCGGTGGTGCTGGATGCCTGGAGCCGACGAGTGGTGGGCTGGTCGATGGCGAGCCACCTGCGAACCGAACTGGTGCTGTCGGCTCTGGACATGGCCCTGGAGCAGCGCCGACCCGAGGCGGTAATCCACCACTCCGATCAGGGCACGCAGTACACCTCCGTTGCCTTCGGTGCGCGATGTCGCGAGGCCGGGGTGCGCCCGTCAATGGGTTCAGTGGGCGACTGCTTCGACAACGCCTTGTGCGAAAGCTTCTTCGCGACGTTGGAGTGCGAGTTGCTCGAGCGGTGCCGTTTCAAAAACCAGGAGGAGGCGCGCAGGGCAGTGTTCGAGTTCGTCGAAGGCTGGTACAACCGCCATCGTCGGCACTCATCGCTGGGCTACCTGAGCCCGGTCGAGTTCGAAAAGAAGGCCGCCTAGCATGAAGCTAAGTCGCGGCCTCGCTACGCGTTTCCGTAGGACCTTGGTGCTGGGGGGCTCTGCCCCCCAAGCCCCCCGAAGAGAAGAGGCGAAGACCCAACACCTAAACTGTCCACTGAACCGGGGCAGGTCCATTTCTCTGGATCCAGGCAATCCCGCCCCAGCAACGTTCCCCCTCTCCCGGTGGGGGATTGGGTGGGAGATGGGAGAGGGGGACAGGGGGTGAGGATTCCATCCGGCAACCATCTGACTTTCGAGACACACTCCAAAAGCTTTGGTTAGTGCCGGCGGGACGCCGGCGTTCCCAGTCCCAGCACCGACTCGTAGACGTCCCGGTAGGCGGCGCACATGGCTTCGAAGGAGTAGCGCTCCTCGCCCCGCTTCCGGTTGAGGGCGCCGAGCTGCCGGCGGAGCTCCGGGGCGCGGCCCAGCTCGGCGATGCGCTCGGCGAGGCCCGCGGCCGCGGCCGGGTCCGATGGCACCACGAAGCGGGCCTGCTCGGACGGGAGCATCGTGCGGACATCCCCCACGTCGGTGGACAAGACCGGCAGGGCCGAAGCCATGGCTTCGAGCAGGGCCAGGGGCATCTGCTCGCTGTCCGAGGTCAGGGCGAAGACGTCCATGGCCTGGTAGAACGGGGCCGGCATGTCCTGGTAGCCCGCGAAGCAGACGCGGCCGGCGAGGTCCGGTGCTGAAGCCCGGGTTTCCAGGGCCGGCCGCTCCTCGCCATCGCCCACCAGCAGGAGGTGGACGTTCGGTCCGGACCTGGCGACGGCCTCCAGCAGACGCGCGTGGTTCTTCACGGGACGAAGGCTTCCGGCCGTTCCCACCACCAGCGCGTCTCTCGGGATGCCCAGGCGGTCGCGCAGGTCGGGATTTCCGGATGATCCCGGCGAGGGCGAGAAGCGGTCGAGGCGGATGCCGTTGGGGATCAGCCGCACCCGGTCCGGGGGGAGCCGCCACAGGTTGACGGCCACGCTTCGCAGGCGCTCGGAAGGGACAACTACCGCCGCCGCGCCGGGCAGGACGAGACGCCGCGCCCAGACGCGCCGGCTCTTGAACTGCTCCGCCTCGTCTTCGTTGAACCCCTCTTCGTGGTGGATCACCCGCCGGAAGCCGGAGCTCCGGGCCGCGAGGAGCATGTCGAACGCCCCCCAGTTGTAGGTGAGCACGAGGTCCGGCTGCTCCTCGGGGCGCTTCTTCCGGAAGGTCTCCCGCAGCCGGCGGGCTGTTGCCAGCGAGCCGGCCTTGGGCGGAGCGGGCAGGAGACGCACGTCGGCGTCGGGCGGAAGGCGCTCCGCCGCGCTCGTCCTCCCGTCCATGGACAGGATGGAGTGACGGAAATCACGGCGGAACGCGCCGATCAGGTCGACGGTCCGCAGCTCCGGACCGGTCGGCACGAAGTTCGAGAAGACGTGCAGGAGGTGCGGCACGCTCACGATCGGTCGGACGATGGGTCGGACGATCGGTCGGACGATTGGTCGGAATAAATGCGTACCGTCCGCTCCAGCAGAGCCTCGCGGTCTTCGACCGGCTTCCAGCCGAG